>NZ_JAPZQJ010000354.1:0-2209 GCF_027530405.1 Microcystis sp. LE19-41.2A
CTGATAACTGATAACTGATAACTGATAACTGATAACTGATAACTGATAACTGATAACTGATAACTGATAACTGATAACTGATAACTGATAACTGATAACTGATAACTGATAACTGATTAAGACATTTCTAACATTCTTTGAATCGGCAACAGTGCCTTAACTCTTAAATCTTCAGAAATAGTAATTTCTGGAGTTGTATCTCGCATACAGAGATACAATTTTTCGAGAGTGTTCAGTCTCATGTAGGGACACTCATTACAAGCACAGTTATTCAAACCTGGTGCGGGTATAAATAGTTTTTCTGGGGCCGATTTTTGCATCTGGTGAATAATCCCCGGTTCTGTGGCGACAATAAAGGTTTTTTCAGAACTTTTCAGGGAATAATTTAATAGTGCCGTCGTGGAACCAATATAATCGGCATGGCGTAAAACCGATGATTCACACTCAGGATGGGCGATAATTTTTGCTTCTGGATGGGCAACTTTTAATTCTATTATCTTGCGTTCGGAAAAAGTTTCATGGACAATACAACTACCCTGCCAGAGAACTAAATCTCTACCAGTTTGCTGACTGACGTAACGGCCTAAATTGCGATCGGGAGCGAAGATAATCGGTTGATGGGCAGGGATTTGATTAACTATTTTGACTGCGTTGGAACTGGTGCAGATAATATCACTCATGGCCTTAATTTCTGCACTGCAATTGATATAGGAAATCACGATATGATCGGGATATTGGGCTTTAAAACGAGCAAAATCTTCAGGATGACAACTATCAGCTAAAGAACATCCTGCATCTAAATCCGGCAGCAATACCAACTTATCTGGGTTTAAGATTTTAGCTGTTTCTGCCATGAAGTGAACCCCCGCAAATACGATCACATCTGCTGGCGTTCGGGCAGCCTGTTGGGATAAACCGAGAGAATCACCAATATAATCAGCTATATCCTGTATGTCAGAATTTTGATAGTAGTGAGCCAGAATAACGGCGTTTAATTCCCGTTTAAGCTCTTTAATTGCCGTAAATAGGTCATCAGGTAAGCTCGATCGATTTGTGGGTTGAACAGTTGTGAACACGGCGGCATTTATGGTTATTTTTACCAAATACTAAACAAGTTCCTAGATCATAGCAAATTTTTTTTAAGGGGAGTGGGGGAGTGGGGAAGTGGGGAAGTGGGGGGCAACTTTGATTTATTATCCTGAATTCTGTCTCCGAACTCCGAACCCCGAACCCCGAACCCCCATCCCCTATCAATGCTAGGATAAAGGCTTGAGTAGAGAACGATCGAGCGAAAGCCATGTCATCGACAGAAGTAAAAACCCCGCCCCCAGACAGTACCGAATTTCTCGACGAATTGCCCGGAGAAGTGGAAATGTCCTTATTTGACCACTTGGAGGAATTGCGGCGCCGGATTTTTTATAGTTTAATTGCCGTGGCTGTAGGTGCGGTGGGATGTTTTATCTTCGTTAAACCCCTAGTACAAGTGCTGGAAGTTCCCGCCCAAGGGGTAAAATTTTTGCAGTTAGCTCCGGGAGAATTTTTTTTCGTCTCCCTAAAAGTAGCTGGATATAGCGGCATACTGGTGGCTAGTCCGGTCATTCTCTTACAAATTATCCTCTTTGTGCTGCCGGGGTTAACCCGTCGCGAACGGCGTTTAATTGTCCCGGTAGTCTTAGGATCGAGTGTTTTATTTTTTGCTGGTTTATTTTTTGCCTATATTGCCCTGATTCCCGCCGCTTTAAACTTTTTTGTCAATTATGGGGCCGAAGTGGTCGAACAAGCTTGGTCGATCGAGCGCTATTTTGAATTTGTCTTACTTTTGCTGTTTAGTACCGGCATCGCCTTTCAAATTCCCGTTATTCAATTGATTTTGAGCTTTTTAGGCATTATTTCCTCGCAAACGATGTTATCGGGTTGGCGTTTCGTGGTTTTGGGTGCGGTGATTTTAGGCGCAATTTTAACCCCTTCCACAGATCCTCTCACCCAATCCCTGTTAGCAGGGGCGGTCTTGGGTCTATACTTTGGGGGGATTGGGGTAGTGAAATTAACGGGACGTTAACTAGCTATTAGCCGTCAGGCTCTTCTCGACTTTGTGTGATAATTTTTGCTTATGAAATCGTGAAATGTTTACTGGGAAAGACTTTTAGGACTATTTGGTTAAATAAACTATCAGTATAGACCTCGTTTCCACACAGAAACCAGAAGAGCC
>NZ_JAPZQJ010000218.1:0-3975 GCF_027530405.1 Microcystis sp. LE19-41.2A
GTCTAAGTCGATTTCTGATGCTTCTTGGTATCAATTCACTGAATGGTTTGAATTTTTTGCCAAGATTTATCGGATCGTTTGTGTTGCTGTCCCTCCCCATTTTACTAGCCAAGATTGTTCAGTTTGTGGTACAAGAGTTCAAAAAACATTAAGCAATAGAACTCATCAATGTCCTAACTGTAAAACAATCTTAGATAGGGATCATAATGCAGCAATCAACATTCTTAAAAAAGGGTTGCAATATTTGGGAAATTATCTCAACGGTACTGTTGGGCAAACAGAAACCGACCCAAACGCATAATAGAGAGTCCGGCCTCTGGGTTTTCAGTGGAGACATTGAGAATCTAAGCTGTCTCGTTGAACAAGGAATTTCCGATAGTGATAGGTCAAGAATCCCCCGTCACAGCGTAGCTTGACGGTGGGAGTATGTCAATTTCTGGCTTTGCGGATAGCACTCCCTAGCATTAAACCCCCAAGGGTAATATAAGCAAGAACGCTGCTGGATTCTGGAGTCGTTCTTTTAGATGCAACACGAATCTGAACAAGAACATCATCGTCATCATCATCTACAGTGAAAGATGCAGCGTCATCAAGATGAGCTAAGAAGATATTAGCATCTAGTAACTCAAATGTATTTCCTCCGAAACCAAGGCTATTATCTAGATCTGAAAAAACTATTTGTGAAGCCATATCTGTGCTTCCAATTGTAGCGAAAAAACTTTGACCATTCCAGTTAGTTAGAACTGCCAGTGGAATTGGTTGATCTGGATTAAAAGACCCCAAAAAAACCTCACTGTTTGTTGATGGATTATTCGGCAATCCTGAAAGAACTGGAACAAAGTTTTCTGAAGTAGTCCCAAGACCAAACTCAGAATTGGCACCAGCACCACCTCCTAAGGATTTAACGTAAATATCAACCTGATCAGGAAATTTAAACTCTGCTGCACTGCTTGGATTAGTAATACCGCCAACGAATAAAGCAATAGCAAAAGTAAATAAGGGATATTTGGGGTTGCAGGGATTGAACATTTTTGTTGCTCCTCAAAAATTAATTCTTTTTTTGTTGTTCGTTATCTTTTGTTCCTTGAGAACAAGGTTCATGCTTTTAGTTTGACCAGTGAGCAAAAATTCCCCAGTCGTCTGGAACAGGCGAACCAAAAGATTCGCCCGCTGAAAATCCTTGATTACGTCAACTCCTTCTAGAAGAGAACCGAAATAAAAGACATCGG
This sequence comes from Microcystis sp. LE19-41.2A, assembly GCF_027530405.1. NCBI lineage: Bacteria > Bacillati > Cyanobacteriota > Cyanophyceae > Chroococcales > Microcystaceae > Microcystis > Microcystis sp. LE19-41.2A. The sequence goes on from NZ_JAPZQJ010000218.1 coordinate 1,230, forward strand.
CACCAGTGCCGCCAGTGAGGATATCATTGCCATAGCCGCCATAGACAAAGTCATTCCCAGCGCCTCCTAATAGAACATCCTTGTCGGCTCCGCCAAAGAGATAATCAGTGTCGTTTCCGCCTGATAAAGTGTCAGCACCCGCTTCGCCAATGAGCAAGTCACTACCGTTTCCGCCGAAGACATTGTCATTTCCAGCGCGGCCGAAGATGATATCTGCACCATCTCCACCATCAATGTAGTCGTTGCCTATTCCACCGTCGATGTAGTCGTTGCCCCCTTGGCCGTAAATGCTATCATTCCCTTCATTCCCGTACATGGTGTCATTACCGAAACTGCCGAACAAGAAGTCATTGTAAATTGTACCGTTGTAAACTGGCATTAGCTGTCAACTCCTGTGAATTAATTAAGTTGATGATTCAAGTCAAACATTCAGAGCAAATAACATTCAATAGATACTGAATAACAAATTGGTATCAGCCAACAACTCTAAATAACTTTAAATAGCTCTAAATAACCGTACATAACTTTTAATAACCATTAATAACATTGCTTTCTCTTTCTCATAAAAATATTGACAAATCCGAGGAAATGATGTAATCTTTAAATATCTCTATTAATTTTTGATTATTTTTGAACTAAAAATGGTTGGCATTCCTGACACGATAGGAACTAAAGATAAAGACCTATTGCAAAAAGCATTTCTAAACCAGATATTGCAAAATACTGGTTTGATAAAAAATCAAGATCATAGTTGTTTATTTCAACTTCTATATCATCCCAAAAATCAAGATAAAAAAAGAAGTGAAATTGTCGAAATAATGAAAGATAAGCATAATCTTCATTATACGGAAGCAACTATTAATGAATATGCGAAAAGAATTAGGAGAATAATGGTAGATGTGTTTAAACAAGCGATGATAGACGATGGATTAGAATTAAGTGTCAATTTAATTACTACTAAATATGAGAAGAAAGGAAAACCTCAGAATTCAATTGAACCTCATCAAGTGACTTATCAATGGTTATGGGAGAAAAAATTTCCTCGGATGGGTTGGGAATTAGCAAAAGAAGTTGCTGCACCTGCTTGTAATAAGTTAACGATGCTGGATATTAATGAAAATTTTGAGGTAGAAAAATCCCCTAATGGAGGAGCCTCAAACGGGAGTTCAAAAAGGGGTCTAGTTATGAATGGTACTGTAATTAAGCCAGAGCCAGATAAGGGTAATTATATTTATCTTAACAAGCCCCATTATTTATGGGTTAATTTACCTGACAATGGTCAATATTTATTATTAATTAATGAGACGGTAGAAGGAAATTTTTATCTCTTTAGTCCTTCAAGAGCATTTGCCTATGTTCCTTATACTAAGCTGTCAGAAGGACTTCGTTTACCCCCGTCTGAAGGACTAGCTCGATTTTTCCAATATGATGCAGTAGGAGATGAATATTTTCTGGCAATTGTCACAGAGCAACCCATTGATTTATCTTGGGTTAATGGGGAATCTGACCCTACAGATATTATTTTAAGTCAAGAGCGTCTTGAGGAGATATTTATTAAATTGGGTCAACAGGGTAATAGTGAAGTGTTTTATAAGCGGTTTAAGGTGGTGGAACAAACAATTAATTACTCTGAGCAATCGGCAACAATAATCAACAACAAAAACTTAGTTTATTAAAGGAGGATAGTAACATGAATCAAGCCATAATTAACCAGATACAATAGTATAACTAGATCGCATCATGCCAGCGATCGCCCTTGCCCATTGTCAACAGTAATTGCCCATAAAATAGGAAAAAACAATGCAAATTTCTATTCAACTAGACGATGAACACGCTCAAAAACTAGCCTATATTCAACAAACCACCCAAGAAAATACTTTAGAAACCATTCAACAAGCCATTGAACTACGCTATCAACAACTCCAAGAAAAAACACACGATCCCCTAGCTAAATTAAAACAAAGTTCCTTTATCGGTAGCTTTGAAGCAGAGGCTGACTTTGCCGAAAACTCAGAAAACATTTTGCATTCACTCCTATCCGAAAAAAATGATCATTGCTGATACAGGATTCTTTCTCGCTCTTGGCAATCGAAAAGACAAAGATCACTCGTTAGCCATTCAAACTATTTATAGTCAAAATGAAGCCTTAATTACCACCTATCCTGTTATCACCGAAACCTGTTATAGCGGGTTTCAGTTGAATGAGGTACAGCATGGATGACTAGGTAGGCTCTTTAAAAGGGGTATCGCAATAGCAACAATGGGTAAACCAGTGATGGATGTCTCGCAATGTAATCTGACTAAAGGCTTGAACGATCGCTTTTTCTAGATCAGCATAGGTACGAGGTGACATAGAACGAATCAGTATTTTCACTTTCGACCAACAGTTTTCAATGGGAGAAAAATCGGGAGAATAGGGAGGTAAAAACTCCAGTCTAGCACCGACTTCTTGAAGAATTGGTTCGAGGGTTTCTTTTTGATGAATCGGGAGCATCTCACCTTTGTAATAAGTAGAAATGCTTAATGAACTCAATAAAAAAGTTAAAAAAGGCAACCATTTAGATAGGCAGAGCGATGACGAAGGACTTGCGGTACATTACCAGATTCCCAACTTGCACCAGTAATTTTAAGACGATGAGCAATTTGTTTAATTTTTGATTCAACAGAGCCAGAGCCAATCGAAATGCCCTCTGCCTGCAAATAACCATAATTGACAATTCGATGTTTATGCTTGTTCAAATAAATA
>NZ_JAPZQJ010000589.1:0-7552 GCF_027530405.1 Microcystis sp. LE19-41.2A
AACCCTTATAGAGAAAGGCATTTAGCGATTTTTGTCAATTGTTTTTTATCTAGAGCGAACTAATCAATTAAGTCTCTTGCCAGATAAGGATTTAGTCGATTTATGCCCCCCTATCGAACCATAACAAGTAACGAAGAGCCAGAAATACTTTCATCCAGTGCGATCACTATCTTCTTGTTAATTAAACTTTAAAACTGCGATCGCTGGTGGCATTGTTAAGTTTTCTTGAACGGGCGATTTTTGTAATCAAGAGTAGAACCATCAATATTTATGGTTCGGTTGGCTCTTGGTATGATACGAATGTCTATGGAGAAATGGGTGTTATACATTCCAGTCAAATTAAATTTGACAACTAGCGATCGCTTTTCTACGGGAACAGAGAATTAGATAAAAAATACTAATATTTTGTCGCCATCAGGTTCTAGCCGCAATTCAATTGAGTATAAAATGATCTCAGAAAAAGCCTCCAGAAAATGTCAAATCAACCATGAAAAAAATTATTTTGATTTCTAGTCTATCTTTGACAATGGTAATCGGTGCTTCCTGGGCAAAACCGAATATAGTTTTGGCTGAAACTTGTAATTACTTTGCCGGAACTGCTGTGACGGGAAAAAGCGTTAACATCGATTTATGTTCGATTGTTCTGGCTAGTTCCCGTAGTGTTGACTTTGTTTATTATTTAGGAAATCAACGACTGGTTAGCCAAGCTAATTGTGATAACGGAACTTGGACGACTTTTCCCGAAAGACAAATTCATCGTCCCCGCTCTCAGGCGACTCAAACAATGCTAGAGGTGGTGTGTAGTTACAGATTTAATAGTTCTCAATCCACATCAAGAATCGCTACAGCAATAGTGTTTTCTCCACCATCAAATGTGAGAACATCCCCCAATGGCAATATCATCTGTTCAGTCAGAGAACGTAGAACCATCAATATTTATGGTTCAGTTGGCTCTTGGTATTATACGAATGTCTGTGGGGAAATGGGTGTTATACATTCCAGTCAAATTAAATTTGACAACTAGAGATCGCTTTTCTACGGGAACACAGAAACGGGTAAAATCGATCAATGCAGTTGTTTTCTTTCGAGGTGTCGTCATTAATAAGAAAGCTACCCGTTCCTTAGCCGGTATTGCCGGAATTGTCGCCGTTGCCACCTTAATCAGTAAGGTTTTTGGTTTAGTCCGCGAACAGGTAATCGCCGCTGCCTACGGTGTCGGGCCGGTGGTGAACGCCTACGCTTTTGCCTACGTTATCCCCGGTTTTCTGTTAATTCTCCTCGGTGGCATTAACGGCCCCTTTCACAGTGCTTTGGTCAGTGTTTTGGCCAAAAGAGATAAATCCGAGTCCGCGCCGATTGTCGAGACTGTCACCACCCTAGTCAGTGCGATTTTATTAACTGTCACCGTCTTTTTAATCGTTTTTGCCAATATTTTTATCGATGTTCTCGCTCCCGGTTTAGATGCCGCCACCCGCAGCATGGCCATTCAACAACTGCAAATTATGGCCCCCATGGCGGTTTTAGCTGGTTTAATCGGCATCGGTTTCGGTACTCTCAACGCGGCGGACCAATACTGGCTACCGAGTCTCAGTCCGCTTTTTTCCAGTGTGGCGGTGATTATCGGGGTGGGTTTGCTGGCCTGGTCACTTGGCGATCGCATTGATGAGCCGCAATATGTGCAACTGGGGGGTTTTGTCCTCGCCGGCGGTACTCTCGTTGGGGCGCTTTGGCAATGGTTGGCACAAGTAGGCGCACAAGTCAAGGCAGGTTTAGGAAAATTAACATTTCGTTGGGATTGGCGGATTCCGGGGGTGTCGGAGGTGTTGCGGGTGATGATTCCGGCGACCTTATCTTCGGGAATGTTGCATATTAACGTTTATACTGACCTCTTTTTCGCTTCTTTTATCGAAAATGCCGCCGCTTCCATGCGTTACGCCAGTTTTATCGTTCTCACGCCCTTGGGCATCATGTCTAACATGATTCTCGTGCCGTTTATGCCGATATTTTCTCGACTGACGGAACCAGAAAATTGGGGAGAATTGAAGCGAAAAATCCGTCAGGGTTTATTATTGACGGCTTTAACCATGTTACCCTTCACCGCTATCTTTATCGCCCTCGCTTTCCCGGTAGTGCGAGTTATCTATCAACGGGGTGCCTTTAATCTGGCTGCCTCGGAACAGGTGGTTCCCGTATTAATGGCCTACGGTTTCGGGATGTTTTTCTATCTCGGCCGCGATGTTTTAGTACGAGTGTTCTATGCTTTGGGTGATGGTGACACTCCCTTTAAGGTGAGTATGGTGAATATTTTTCTCAATGGTGTGCTGGATTTCCTCTTGTATAGACCTTTTGGTACTCCGGGGATTGTTTTAGCAACCGTGGGGGTTAATATCCTTTCTATGGGCATTTTTACGGTAATTTTAAATCGTCGTTTAGGGGGTTTACCTCTAGGAGAATGGGGTTTATCCTTATTGGGATTAACGGTAATTACAATGCTTTCTGGTGTTGCTAGTTGGGGAGCTAGTTGGGGATGGGAAAAGGTTTTCGGTGCTGGTAATATTTTCTTACAATTATTACAGTTAGGTTTTGCTTCAACCGTAGCGGTGGGTTTATTCCTCCTCGGTGCGATGTTATTGAAGTTACCTGAATTAGACCTATTAATCTCGCGAGTTCGTCAGAAGTTCTTGAAAAAATCTTAGGTTTAAGTTGCTGCCTCACCTCATCATTACATAGGGTTTGCTGAAAAAGTTTTTTCTGGGGGCAGGGTGTAGGGTGTAGGGTGTAGGGTGTAGGGTTTTACCGATTTTCATCTGGTCAATTATCTAATTTTCAGGGAAAAAGTACCTGAATTTTCCCCCCAATCACTCCAAGGGTCGGCACTTTTTGATGGGCAAAAGGTCTAAAAGTTTTACCCAACAAGGTTTTCACATTTATTCAGCAAACCCTATTTATTTTTAGGAATTGGGGGCAGTTGCGGTGATTTTCGGCGAGAATTAGAACCGGATATTTTCGGGGGTAGGGGTGCAGAATTGCGATTAGATAAACTTTGAAGGCTCTTTTTCATATTAGCAGGTTCCGGCAGTTCTAGAGTTACCCCTTCCCTAGCGGTCATTGTTTGCCCCGGTAGGCATAAATCAAAAACAAAGGCAGAATTATTGGTTAAATCGGCCAGTTCTAATTTTACCATCTCTGGAGAGGATTCTCGTGCTAATAAAGGTTCAATTTCGGTTTTAATCAACTGTTCTAATTGAGCCAGATAATTGATCTTAACAGGAGTAACAATTAAAGTTAACATTTCTTGCCAACCTTGCCCCCCCAATTCTGCCAGAATATCCCCATAACAGCGAATTTTCCAGCTACCTATTCCCAAATCTCGATAGGAAAAAATTTCCAGCCAACCCCCGGCATCCGATCGATAATAATGAGTATATCTTTCACTACTTTCGGGAGATTCGTAATCGATACGCACTTCAATATGAGCAAAAGGAGAATCCAGACGGGCCAAGAGACGATAGTTTCCCGAGACAATTTCTAGAGAATTATTAGAAATTGTGTGTCCGTGATTCTCCCCTTGTTTTTGCAGTATAAATTCCATAATCCTAGCCTAGGCCTAATGTTTGGCCATGACGCTAAAACTTAGGATTTGTGCCGAGAGATTTGCGCTTTTAATTCCCTTGCTTGTGTCAATAAATCCGCTTGGGTTAGACTAATTTGTTCTTGGGTGGCCATCCATTTCAGTTGTACCGTGCCATTTTCAGCCTCAGCATCCCCCAAAATTATACAGCCCACCGCCTTAGCTCGATCGGCCCGTTTAAATTGTTTTCCGAAAGCGCTGCCGCTTAAGTCTAACTCAACGCTAAACCCCAATCCGCGTAATTGTTGCGCTAACACCACACTGCGGGCCTCAGCTTTTTCTCCTTTGGAGACGAGATAAAAATCGGGAACCAAAAAAGATAAAGATTGCTTTTGTTGTAATAATATAATCAGACGTTCTAAACCGATCGCCCAACCCACTGCTGGTGTGTCTGGACCGACTAATTGAGCTATTAAACCATCATAACGACCACCACCGCAAACCGTGGCTTGAGCGCCTAAATCATCGGACTGAATTTCAAAGGCCGTATGGGTGTAATAGTCCAATCCTCGCACTAAACAGGGATTAAGATTATAGATAACTCCCAAATCGGTTAGTAAAGATTGCACCCGTTCAAAATGCTTTTGAGAATCACTGCCGAGATGTTCAAGAATACTGGGGGCATTCTTACAGATAATCTTGGTTTTCTCGTCCTTACTATCCAAAATTCGCAGGGGATTTTTTTCTAATCTCTGTTGAGAATCCGCATCTAAATCAGCTTTGTAGGGAGTCAAATAATCTAGCAGGGCCTGACGATAATTTTGCCTATCTTGGGCATTTCCCAGGGAATTAAGGTCTAATTTTAGGTTTTCTAGCCCCACAGCTTTTAATATCTCGCTGGCAAGGGTAATTACTTCCACATCCGCCCTAGGATCATCACTTCCCAACAATTCGACCCCAATTTGATGAAACTGTCGCTGCCTACCCGCTTGCGGACGTTCATAACGAAACATCGGCCCCTTATACCAGAGTCTTTGTACTCCTCCGGCGGCCTGTAATTTGTGTTCAATATAGGCGCGAACGACCCCAGCCGTTCCCTCCGGTCGCAAAGTCAGGGAACGTTGACCGCGATCGAGGAAAGTGTACATTTCTTTACCTACCACGTCCGTCGCTTCCCCGATACCCCGTTCAAAAAGTTGCGTCTGTTCAAAAATGGGAGTTCGTATCTCTTGATACAGCGCAGTCCCTAAAATTCTGCTTGCAGTTTCCTCTAACCACTGCCAGTAACCGACCTCCGCCGGTAAAATATCTTTTGTGCCTCGGATTGCCTGGATTTCGCCCATAGTTCTCTGTATTTTTATCCCTATTTGAACAATCTTAAACCGCTTAGAGTCACTAATACCGTCGATCCTTCATGACCGATGACACCAAGAGGTAAAGTTATATCACCGGCAAAATTGGCTATTAGCAATATGCCGATAAACGCGAGGGCGAAAGTGATATTCTGTTTAACAATGCGATTGGCACGACGACCAAGGTTAATTGCGCTGGGAATTTTGGCTAAATTATCGGACATAAGGATAATATCGGCCGTTTCCAAGGCCACATCACTACCCGCTTTTCCCATGGCAATCCCCACATTAGCCATAGCTAAAGCGGGCGCGTCATTAATGCCATCCCCCACCATAGCGACAGTGTGATATTTTTCTTGCAGATTTTGGATAACGGTTAACTTATCTTCGGGGAGTAAATCAGCGTAAACTTCCTCAATGCCGAGTTTTTCAGCGACTTTATCGGCACTTTGTTGATTATCACCCGTAATTAAAACGATATGTTCGATACCGATCTTTTTTAGCTGCTTCACCAGATTAACTGCCGATTCCCGCAGGGTATCGGACACAGCGATCGCCCCGATTATCTGATTCTCTTGTACTACCCAAACTAGGGTTCTGCCTTCTTTTTGTAAACGTTCGCGCATAGCTAGGATATTCTGGTCAAGATCGGAAATATGGTCACGAATATAGGCAAAATTGCCCACAGATACCGACTTATCGGCAATTTTTCCCGTGATACCCCGTCCCGATACCGCTTGCACCTGATTAGCACTGAAGAAATTTATACCACGTTCCCTGGCTGTGGCGGTAATAGCGGATCCGATGGGATGTTCGGAACAGGATTCTAGGGATGCAGCCACCGCTAACACCTCATTTTCGCTGACTGCATGGATAGGGATAATTTCCACCACTTGCAACTTACCAAGGGTGAGAGTGCCGGTTTTATCAAAAGCGATCGCTCGTATGCGGCCGATCATCTCCAATCTTGCGCCATTTTTGAATAAAATCCCCTGTTTTGCCCCGTTAGCGATACCCGATAACAAAGCTGGCATAATTGAGGCCATTAAAGCACAGGGAGAAGCCACCACGAGAAAAATTAAGGCCCGATAGATAGTGGTTTCCCAGGTCCAACCCCAGAAAAAAGGCGGTAAAATCCCGAAAATTAAGCCCAAAATCACGATAATTTTCGCATAACCCCGCTCGAAACCTTCGATAAACTGTTGGGAGGGAGGGGATTCATTTTGCGCTTTTTCTACCAAACGAATCACCCTCTCAATTAAGCGACTTTCGGGGGGAGTTTCCACCTTTAAACGTAGCACTCCTGCACCGTTGAGAGTTCCCGCAAAGACTTCTTCCCCGATGGTTTTATCCACGGGAAGCGATTCTCCGGTAATTGGCGCTTGATTAATGGGACTGTTTCCCTCCATAATAATGCCGTCAATGGGGATTAATTCACCCGGTTTGACCAAAACTGTGTCACCGATCCGTAATTGCTTGATAGGAACCTTTTTTTCCCTGTCTCCCGTGATTAATCTAGCAGTATCGGGGGTCATGGCCATGAGAGAACGAATATTGCGATCGGTTTTCGCCATGGCAATCTGTTCTAATGCACCACTAATAGCGAAAATCAGGATTAAAACGGCTCCATCGATGATGAGATAGTAATTACTGTCCCAGAGTCCCAAAATCGCCGCCCCCAAGGCCGCTACAATCATTAAGAGGTCCACATCTAGTTCTTTTTCCTCCCATAAAGTCGTCAATCCTGCTTGGGTACTCTCGTATCCTCCCACCAGATATGCGATCGCTAGTAGGATAAAAGCCGGGCCGATCAGATTAAAGTGTAGGCATAACCAACCAAAAAAGACTAAAATAGCGCAAATTCCTGCGGCAACTGCCGAGGAATACTCAGACAACCAAGAGGACGAGATACTCTGAATCATGGAGCGATGGCAATTACTTTTCTCCCCATTCTAGAAAAAATTAGATCGATGCAGAAAACCCCTAGGACGTTATCCCCTGCAGCCAACTTAGCTGATAATAATTGGAATTTTGCCGAGGTTTGGATCGATCCGATGCTCTCCTCCCTATATCTTGCTTTTACTGGCTTAATCTTCAGGAAACTATCGCGTGTACGCTCCCTCTGAGGGTTATCAGGTGGTATTTACCGGTGCGAGTTACGAGGAAACGGAAAATTGGCTATTAGAGGACGAATTTGAACCGGTAGAGGGACGACTTTCGCCAGTAGAGATATAATTTCCTTATCTTCCTTTCCGCTTTTCTTCGATGCTATCCTTACTAAAAAAGCGATGGAATTGGCTAAAATCGCTCTTTATTGGCAGTCCGAAGGCAATTAACCCCAAAGAAGTCAAAAATACTCCTCCAGAACCCCGTGACGCACCAGCGGAATAGATTGAACTCATGAAAACCGACACGATTTTCTACCGACTTTTTCAAACCTTTCCCGATCTTCTGTTTGAGTTAATCGACTTTCCCAGGGAATTAGCCAATTTCTATCGATTTTCCTCCGTAGAGGTGAAACAACTATCTTTTCGCATCGATGGAGTCTTTCTACCAGAACGGCAAGATTTACCAATTTATTTTACCGAAGTTCAGTTTCAGAATGATCCGGAGTTTTATGCGCGTTTTT
>NZ_JAPZQJ010000585.1:0-1342 GCF_027530405.1 Microcystis sp. LE19-41.2A
TTTCTAACACTTTCTGGTATAGTTCACTTATCATTTTCGTTATTTAGGTCATATATGGTAAATATGACTTATCTTTTTTTGGAGTCTGTGTCTGTATTCCATGCTACATAAGCTTTTCAGCTGGCTTGTCCCCCTGTCAGAAATAATAGTAGAAGAGCGAGAATTAAAAGTTGACTTATCTGCAAAGTAGCTTACTACTGGAAACCGATAGCTTGATGACAGCAACCAGTGCCAGGTATTGAAGTAGGAAAAAGCCTATGTTTTCGTTCTAGAAATCTCCAAAACTAAGCTTGACAAAAGACCTGAGATCGTTATATCCTACAGGTTACAAGTCTTTGCGCGAGAGTAGGGGAAAAACCGAAATACAATCTAACAACTAACGATAGAGAATAAAATGGGAAGTGAGCTTTGGGGGCTACTATAGCGGTTCTCGCATCTGTGCGGCACACTTAAACCTTTGCTGATTAAGCTGTTCAGGATCGGGAATGTACCTCTTGTGAATCAGAAACGCTATATATTAAAAGTTAACTCAGTGTACTCCAACCATTTTCCTCCTTTTCTCCAGCCGACGCGATCGCCGAACTTTTCCGACACTTGTTGACCATACTTTCTCGTGCCACCAAGACTCTCATAGATGTCTTTCTGGACGCTGAAGCCAAACTTACCGTTACTATAATTTAGCCAAAGTTGGTTAATAGTTCGTAAATCTTCACAAGGGAAATCATGAATATCATCTATTCCCAAGAATCTTTCCCTTTCCCTTCGTGCGACTTGAAGCATGACTTTACCTGTTTCTTCGTCTGCTTCTTTCCAGTTTCCTGCTGCTAGGAGTTGCTGTAATTTGGAGTAGTTAACACCTCTAGCACTTTTAAGCACAATATTAGCAGCAACTTTAGGCGGTGGTGGTGTTTGAATAACGGGGGTTGCTGGTGTTGGAGAATAACGGGGAGTTGCTGGTGTTTGTATCGAAGTTGCTGGTGATTGTCCCGTCAAATCTTGTAAAATCTCCCGCGCTGACTGATAACGCTTTCTTGTCCCAAACTCGATCATTTTATCAAGAATGCGCCCTAAATCATCCCGAACATTATTATTAACTAAAAACTGTCGCCAAATCCATTCATGGTCACTGGTATCAAATAAATCAAAGGGTGAAATCTGAGTCAACAAATAAATACAAGTGACTCCTAAACTATACAAATCACTATAGCGGTATGCACTTGCATGAGGTACAATAGAAGAGGACAATAAATTATAGACCTAGGCAGGAGCCACGACCCGATGAAGCCCTATTCTTTAGACTTGCGACAAAAGATCATCGAGACCTACGAGGAGAATAACCTCT
>NZ_JAPZQJ010000220.1:0-3211 GCF_027530405.1 Microcystis sp. LE19-41.2A
GATAAATTCTCTCTAGCATTTTCTGGCTCTCGGGGTTTAGGTCTCTAATCAATCTCATTGTATTTTCCTGCTGCTTCGTTTTTTTATGTATTATACTTCTTAATTTTTTATTTGGGTAATTAATTTTGCATGACTACTTACCCAAGGGGTTTCCACTAATTCCGGCAATTCGATCGCTTCTCTTTTATACCAAGGATGAGAACGTCCGACAATAATTAATAGGCGATCGCTGCCGACGATCTCCTGTTCTAAACAATGTGTTAAATCACTCTTGACTTCTCCCTCGATTAATGCTAGGTCAAAACGTCCGTTAGCCGTACCCAGACAGATTTCTTCCGTATTAGCTAGGGTGCAATTGATCTTAATTGCCGGATAGCGCTCCTGAAAATCGCTAATTTTTGCCGGCAGCCAATAGTTACCAATAGTCAAACTCGACCCTAATTGTAGTTCTCCCCGTTGCAAGTCGTTGAATTCCGCCAATCCCCTTTCTGTCAAAGTTACCTGGGTGAGAATGCGTTGCGCTTCTAATTGCAGTAAACGTCCTGTTTCCGTGATCTCGATGTGACGACCGACGCGATGGAATAATTTCACCCCGTATTCATTTTCTAGGGAGGCAATGGCGGCACTGACGGCCGGTTGGGTGATATACAAAGCTTCTGCTGCTTTGGTGAAGTGGAGATGTTCAGCAGTCGCTAGAAAGATTTCCAGTTGATCTAGGGTCATTCTGGCCATGGCAATGGGTTTTCCGTCTCTATTGGTCTTTCCATCATTTTAATTTATTAAATCAACAAGAAAGAATATTTGATTTTATTAATGGCTCTTTCTAGAGTAGAAGTAGGGCGATCGAGATCAGAAGACCCGATTAAGGAAAAAAATCCCATGACTACCATGATTACTGCCATATCCACAGCAATAGCGGCCTTTATTGCCACTAATCTCGATGACATCCTGATTTTGACGATTCTTTTCGCCCAGGTCAATAAACTTTTTCGCCGTCGTCATATCGTTATCGGTCAGTATTTAGGCTTTATCCTGCTAATTTTGGCGAGTTTAACCGGCTTTTTCGGGAGTTTCTTGATTCCGGCTCAGTGGATTCGTTTTCTCGGCCTGTTGCCGGTGATTTTCGGGATTCGGAGTCTCTGGCAGCGAGAAGAAACCGAGACGGATAATCATCTGGAGATGGCTGTAGAATCAGCACCGTCTTCTCCTTTGCTGGCCTGGTTTTCCCCTCAAACCTGCTCTGTGGCGGCAATTACCATCGCCAATGGCAGTGATAATATCGGCATTTATCTGCCGCTGTTCGCTAGTAATACTTGGCCAAATTTAGTCACTATCGTCAGCGTTTTTCTGATCTTGGTGGGTGTTTGGTGTTTTACTGCTCATCAGTTAACTCAATTACCGGCGATCGCTAATTTAATTAGCAGTCACGGTAGCCACTTTGTCCCCTGTGTGCTGATCGGTTTGGGTGTGTTTATGATCAAGGAAAGTCTTCCCCTGGCTTTCTTGGCCCTATCCTTAAGCTATGGATGGACCCTTCTCCAGCAGCAAGCAGAATCTATTTAGGGTTTGCGGCAAAAAGTTTTTCCTGGGGGCAGGGTGTAGGGTGTAGGGTGTAGGGTGTAGGGTTTTACCCATTTTCAGGGAAAAAGTCCCGGAATTTTCCCCCCGATCACTCCAATGGCCGGTACTTTTGGATTTCAAAAAGGTCTAAAAGTCTTATCGAACAATGTTTTTAGATTTATTCAGCAAACCCTATTTGATTTTTGATTCAATACAAATACATCTAAAAAGAGATTTTAGATTTTTTCCATACCATCTATAACTCAAGTGCCATAGAATAACATCATCTTCTCAAACGATCAACTTGAAACCGACCCCTAGTCATCTCGATCATGTTATTTTTTCTCAAATCACCAGTGACGGAAAGCAAGACCAGCATTAAACCGAAAAAAGTCAATCCCAATCGAGTCCGCGATCATCTGGCCAATGAACGCACCTATCTGTCTTGGATGCGAACAGCGATCGCATTAATGGGTTTTGGTATGGTTATCCTGCGTTTACGGGCCTTTCATCCTCCTCTGGTTCCCCGGCCCGGTTATGGCTGGAAATTAGGCTTAATGTTTGCTTTAGTGGGTTTATTGACCGTATTTTTGACCACAGCCCATTATTTTACAGTCAGACGAGATATAGATGAAGATACCTACGAACCAGCCGATCGATGGGTGCTACTATTTAGTTTAGCGATCGTTATTCTCGGTGCGGGAATTATCTATTTTGTCGCCACCAGTCCCGATCTGTTGATGGGTAGTATGATGACTTTCGAGTGAACTTTGAGGATTAGGTGGGTTGCAGTAAGCGCCAACTGACCGTGACTAGAACCGTATAAAGCAGTATTTTTAGGGCATTTTTGGGGAAATATTCCGATAATCTTGCTCCCACTACTACCCCCGGTATCCCACCCAACCAGATGGGAAGTACCAGATTCCAGTCTACTGTTCCTAATCCCAGATGACCGATGGAAGTACAGGTTAAGAGGATGGACGCTTGCGATAGATCTGTACCGACTAATTTGCGAGAATCAAGGTGAAAAAAGGTCATCAAGACCAATGCAAATAAGGAACCACTGGAAATACTGGTTAAACCGACTAAATAGCCTAAAACTGCCCCTAATATCGTTGTTTTTATCTGACCCGATCGAGTGGTTAAATCTAATTTTGGCCAGGACCAAGGGGACAAATCGGGAAAAAATAAGGAGATTAGTAGTTCTAGGGCCGCTAGGACAGTCACGATCATCAAGACAAGACCGATGATATGGGGCAGCCATTGATCGAGATTGAGGGAGCTATTCTGCTGAAAATAGCGAAAACCGACTAATCCTAACAGAGAACCGGGTACACTGCCAATTACCAGCCATTTTACCACCTCTAACTCGATCGTTTGCTGTTGCCAGTGACGAACGGTGCCGACCACTTTCATCAACCCGGCCGCTACCACATCGGAACCCACTGCGGTGGTAGCGGGAACCTGAAATACAAAGATCAATAGGGGTGTAATCAAGGTTGACATCCTCGCCGCCCTAAAAGTGCGGCGATTCCTAAACCTCACGATTTAAGTTTCTGCTTCCACCACCGTCGCATACCACAGTTAAAAAACCATGTACTGTCTTACACAGAGTCCACAGACTTTCGCCCCATTTCAGAAGCCCGATTCC
>NZ_JAPZQJ010000149.1:0-7964 GCF_027530405.1 Microcystis sp. LE19-41.2A
TAACCCTTATCCTGACTTGATTTCAGTTTTTTCTTTGTCATTAAGGGTGTCAACAAGGAATATTACAGATTGTTAACCGAGTCTTGAAAGCCCTGTGCTACAAAGGTTTGAAATGTTAAGAAAGATGTGACTAATGGACAGATCAAGGGGGGCAGGGGGGATCCCCCCGCCTATCGGCACCCCCCTTATCAAGGGGGGCAGGGGGGATCGAACCTAAAATCCATTTTTAATTTAATTATAACCAGCTATAAAATAGTGATAGTCGTGCCTATATTCC
Organism: Microcystis sp. LE19-41.2A; assembly: GCF_027530405.1. Lineage (NCBI taxonomy): Bacteria > Bacillati > Cyanobacteriota > Cyanophyceae > Chroococcales > Microcystaceae > Microcystis > Microcystis sp. LE19-41.2A. Next base: position 278 of record NZ_JAPZQJ010000149.1, read on the forward strand.
GATAATTATTAGGAGAATCATCAGATGTCAGTTACTATTGAACAAGATATTAAAGAAGTTTTAGGTGAAATTAATCAGAAACTAGAAAATATTAATAGTCGCCTCACTAATTTAGAGGTTGGACAAGCTAGATTAGAAGAAAAGGTCGATGCTTTAGACAAGGATATTGAGAGGGTGAAAGAAGATACCAAAGAATTGAAAGGCTCTCAAAAGGCCCAGATTTGGACGTTAATCGGAATTTTGGGAACGGCTTTACTAGGAACGGTCATTCGCTACATTATTATTCCTTTTCCTCCTCAATCGTAAATATAATTATAACAATCACAGTACAGACAATGAATGAACAACGCGCCCAAGCTTATGTTAATTTAATTGAACAGTTGCTCACTTCTGCTGATGATGAGGAACTCAATAAGATTCTGCAAGCTAATCAGGAATTGATTGATACCGAATTTTTGCAGGTGATGGAAAACTATGCAACAGGGTTAGAACAACAAGGAAATAATAATCCTGTTGCTTGGTTACGGAACATAGCGCAACAGTTGGGGCAGTTTCTCAACCCTCAAGCGAGAAGTATAGAGGAATATCAGGGGTTTTTATTAGAAGTATTACAAGCAGAAGCAGAGATTAATGATGGCCGTGCTATAATAACTGACAACGATTATTATTATAAAAATATGCAGTATAAAGTCAGTCTTAAGAAAACAGAAGAAGGATATGCTGTTTGGTGTCCCGGTTTACCCGGCTGTGCTTCTCAAGGTACAACAAAAGAAGAAGCTCTCAATAATATTCAAGATGCTATTGTGTCTTATTTAGAAGTTGCCGAGGAATTGAATCAAGGTGTAGAATCTTGTTATGTGGAAGTTGAATTAAATCATGCCTAGTCTTCCCGGAATTAATCATCAACGAGCCATTAAAGCCTTTGAAAAAGCAGGATTTAGGATTGTTCGACAGGGTAAACATATTACAATGACTGATGGAGAGCATATCTTAACAATTCCCAGAGCTAATCCAATTAATGCTTATACAATGGGAACAATTATTAAAGGTGCCGGAATGTCTATTGAAGAATTTAAAAAACTTTTGTGAAAGCATCGGATTAAGGTTATGGACGAAAAACGCACCCAAGCTTATCTAAATATCATCGAGTCGTTCTCTCGAAAAAATCACAGTCCATCACATAATCAGATCAATCACAGTACAGACAATGAATGAACAACACGCCCAAGCTTATGTTAATTTAATTGAACAGTTGCTCATTTGTACTGATGATGAGGAACGAACTAATATTCTGCAAGCAAATCAGGAATTGATTGACCCCCAATTTTTGCAGGTGATGGAAAACTATGCAACAGGGTTAAAATAATAAGGATACAATAATAACCATGCAGATTGATTTAGCACAAAACTTTGGGCAATATCTCAATCCTCAAGCGAGAAATATAGAAGAATATGAGGTGTTTTTAACTGTTGGGGACATTGACAACAGGCTAAGGTGTTGTTAGTATGTCCAACATGAAGGCTACCGCGCTCATTTGTCGTCGCGTCATCTTGGCCCCAGACGCATTCGCAGAAGTCACTGTCTGGCCTGTTCCCCAACCAGTTCTGCCATCGGATCATCCTTACGTCATATACTTAAAAGTAGGATAAGAAATTGTTTAGAGAGTGATCCAAAACTTTAAAGATAAAGAAGCTCAAAAAGTTTTTGAACGTAAACATTCGCGTAAATTGCCATTAGATATCCAACAAGTGGCATTGCGAAAATTGCGGATGCTTAATCGTGCGGAAACCCTGCAAGATCTTCGTGTCCCACCAGCAAATCGATTGGAACGTCTGGTTGGTGACAGGGAAGGTCAATATAGCATTCGGGTTAACGATCAATGGCGAATTTGCTTTGTCTGGCAAAACGGTGATGCTCTAGACGTAGAAATCGTTGATTATCATTGAGGTAAAATAATGAATGAAGATAAACTAATGCCAATTCATCCCGGTGAGGTTCTTTTAGAGGAATTTATCAAGCCAATGAACCTTAGTCAGAATCAAATAGCTCTGGCTCTTGGAGTTCCCGAACAATGTATTAACGAAATCGTTCACGGAAAGCAGCCTATCACAGCGGATATAGCTCTTCGGTTAGCTCGTTATTTTGATATGTCACCGCGATTTTGGCTGGGATTACAAATGGATTACGATCTGGACGTTGTTGAAGATGAAATAGGAGATCAATTGGACAAAGAAGTTGCTGTAATGACAGTTATTTGTGCAGAAAAGTAATTTGTTTGATATGTTCTAAGGCAGAAACTTGGAATATATCAAACAAATTTGGCATCGATCCCCCTTGACAATCACGAATATTTATTGTATCACACTATATCATAAGGTTGGTCTCTCTCAAAAAACATCACAGTTCATCACATAATCACAAAAATCCTAGTTAAGACTATGAATGAACAACGCGGCCAAGCTTATGTTAATTTAATTGAACAGTTGCTCACTTGTGCTGATGGTGAGGAACCCAATATCCTGCAAGCTAATCAGAAATTGATTGATCCTGAATTTTTGCAGGTGATGGAAAACTATGCAACAGGGTTAGAACAACAAGGAAATAATGATGCCGCGGCTTGGTTTCGGTATATGGTGCAACAGTTGGGGCAATATCTCAACCCTCAAGCGGGAACTATAGAGGAATATCAGGAGTTTTTATTAGAAGTTTTACAAGCAGAAGATGAGAGTAATGATCCTGCGGTGGTTTATCCTATCCTACAACGCCGTCAACATCTGTTAGATGATACTTTTGCCCAAGTGTATTTTGTGTTTTAGTCAAGATCGGGAGTCTAAGTTATGTTTGAAAGGTTTACAGAGAAGGCGATTAAGGTTGTTATGCTGGCGCAGGAGGAGTCGCGTCGGTTGGGGCATAATTGCGTAGGAGCAGAGTTTATATTTTTGGGGTTAATTGCTGAGGGAACAGGAATTGCATCGCAGGTTTTAAGACAGCAGGGAATAACGCTTAAAAATGCTCGTATTGAAGTTGAAAAAATTCTAGGAAGGGGGCTAGGAAATGTTCCTCTAGAAATTCCCTTTAGCCAATCTGCGAGGATAGTTTTAGAAAATTCATTATCATTTGCTGACCAACTAGGGTGTCAACTCGTTGATACAGAGCATTTACTGACTGGGATTTTTCAAGAGAGGGAAAGTACAGCGATAATTTTACAAAATTTACGAGTTAATCCGCAAGACTTAGCTATTTTTTTGAGTCAGTCAATAAGTAGTAAAGAGAAAGAGAAAGAGACAATATTACTGTTTAAAGCTTTAGCAGATGCAACTGATTTTGCACGACAATTAAGAGAACAGAATTTTCCTGTACCTAGCGTTGAAACAATAGAAACAGCCAATTCAAGTCTGAATTGCATCACTGTTTGTGAGGAAGTGGGTTATGAATGGGAAGTTGTGCCAGAGGGAGCAAATCGAACTCCTCCTGTTGAAAGTGAAGTTGGGGATAAAGCTAAGGATTTAGAAAAGGAAATTACTTGTTACCAAGAAGCGTTGAAAGTTTATACTTTTGACGCTTTTCCTGAAGATTGGGCAATGACACAGAATAACCTTGCTATTGCTTATTATAACAGGATCAGAGGGGATAAAGCTGACAATTTAGAAACTGCGATCTCCTGCTTACAAGAAGCGTTGAAAGTTTATACTTTTGATGCTTTTCCTAAAGATTGGGCAGATACACAAATGTTTCTGGCCTTTGCTTTTAAAGATAGAATCAGAGGGGATAAAGCAGAAAATTTAGAAGTGACGATCTCCTGCTTACAAAAAGCGTTGAAAGTTTATACTTTTGATGCTTTTCCTGAAGATTGGGCAGGTATACACTATAGTTTTCTTTCTACTGCTTATAGTGAGAGAATCAGAGGGGATAAAGGGGAAAATTTAGAAAAGGAAATTATTTGTTATCAAGAAGCTCTGAAAGTATATACCCGTGAAGCATTTCCTGAAAAATGGGCAGGGACACAAAATAATCTGGGTGCTGCTTATAGAAATCGCATTCTTGGGGAAAGGGCAGATAATCTAGAGTTAGCTATTGCAGCTTATAACCTGTCATTAGAAGTATATACCCGTGAAGCCTTTCCTGAAGATTGGGCAAGGACACAAAATATTCTGGGTGCTGCTTATAGTATACGCATTTTGGGGGAAAGGGCAGATAATCTAGAGTTAGCTATTGTGGCTTTTAACCAGTCTTTAGAAGTATATACCCGTGAAAGCTTTCCTGAAGATTGGGCAAGGTCACAAAATATTCTGGGGATGGCTTATAGTGAGCGCATCAGAGGGGAAAGGGCAGAAAATCTAGAGTTGGCAATCGCTGCTTATAACCTATCATTAGAAGTATATACCCGTGAAGCTTTTCCTGAAGATTGGGCAACTACACAAAATCTTCTGGGGAATGCTTATCAAACTCGCATCAAAGGGCAAAGGTCAGATAATCTAGAGTTAGCGATCGCTGCTTTTAACCAATCTTTAAAAGTATATACCCGTGATGCCTTTCCTTATGAATGGGCAAGTACACAAAATATTCTGGGAGAAGCTTATTATAGTCTACGCATTAGAGGAGAAACGGCGGATAATTTAGAATTAGCTATTGCGGCTTTTAACCAATCTTTAAAAGTATATACCCGTGATGCCTTTCCTTATGAATGGGCAAGGTCACAAAATAATCTGGGCGCTACTTATAGTCTACGGATTAGAGGAGAAACGGTGGATAATTTAGAATTAGCTATTGCGGCTTTTAACCTGTCATTAGAAGTATATACCCGTGATGCCTTTCCTGAACAATGGGCAAACACACAAAATCTTCTGGGAGAAGCTTATCGTCTACGCATTAGAGGAGAAAGGGCAGATAATCTAGAGTCAGCTATCATAGCCTCAAACCGATCATTAAAAGTATATACTCGTGATGCCTTTCCTTATAAATGGGCAAGGTCACAAAATAATCTGGGAAATGCTTATAGTGATCGCATCAGAGGGGAAAAGGCAGATAATCTAGAGTTAGCGATTGCGACTTATAACCTGTCATTAGAAGTGTTTACCCGTGATGATCTTCCTGAAGATTGGGCAAGGTCACAAAATAATCTGGGCGTTGCTTATCGAACTCGCATCAAAGGGCAAAGGGCAGGTAATCTAGAGTTAGCCATTGTTGCTTATAACCTGTCTTTAGAAATATATACCCGTGATAGCTTTCCTTATGAATGGGCAAGCTCACAAAATAATCTAGGGTCTGCTTATTGTGATCGCATTCTTGGGGAAAGGGCTGATAATCTAGAGTTAGCTATTGTTGCTTATAACCTGTCTTTAGAAGTATATACCCGTGATAGCTTTCCTTATGAGTGGGCGACGATACAATATAATCTGGGCGTTGCTTATCGAACTCGCATTCTTGGGGAAAGGGCTGATAATCTAGAGTTAGCTATTGCAGCTTATAACCTGTCTTTAGAAATATATACCCGTGATAGCTTTCCTTATGAATGGGCAAGGTCACAAAATAATCTGGGTGCTACTTATCCATATCGCATCAGAGGGGAAAGGGCAGATAATCTAGAGTTAGCTATTGCAGCTTGTAACCAGTCTTTAGAAGTATATACCCCCACGGCTTTTCCTGTAGACTGTTTACAAACAGGACGAAACTTAGGAAATACTGCTAACCTGATCAAAGACTGGGAAACCGCTATCAAAGGCTACAACTTAGCCATCGAAGCAGTAGAAAATACCCGACTCGAAGCCTCAAACCCTCAACGACAACAAGAAATCCTCTCCGATGCAATGGATGTTTATCATGGCATAGTTCAATCCTATCTCAACCTCAATCAACCAGATCGCGCCTTAGAATACGTTGAACGTAGCAAAACCCGCTATCTAGTCCAATTGCTTACCGATCGAGATATCTATCCTAAAGGTAATATCCCCCAAACTATTATTACCGAATTAGATCGCCTCCGTCGTGCCATTATTGGGGAAGAACAACAGTTAGCCATCCAAGAACAAACCCGCAATCGGGGAGAAATTTTAACCCTAGATGAACAAAGACAACCCATCTTAAATGACTATACTCACCTCAATCATTTAAAACAAGAATTAAGTCAACTCATTGACCGTGAAATAACTCCCATAGACCCCACTTTTAGCTTAACTCAAAAGGTTGAAAGCATTCCTCTAAGTGACATTCAATCCTTAATTGATCAAGATACTGCTATTTTAGAATGGTATATTACAGGGGATAGTATTATGGCGTTTATTGTTACTAATGAGGGTTTGATCCCCCCTAACCCCCCGTCAAAAGGTTTGATCCCCCCTAACCCCCCTTCCAAAGGGGGGAATAGTGAGGTAAAAGGGGTTAAAGTTTGGCAATCTTCAGCAACAGATCGAGAGAATTTGATTAATTTTATTAAAGATTATCGTGACGCTTATGAAAATAATAAAACCGAGTGGATTAATAATCTTAATTCTTGTTTAAATCAACTCTCAGAAATTCTCCAGATTGATGAACTTTTAGAACTGATTCCTAAATCCTGCTCTCGTCTAATCATAATTCCCCATTGGTTTTTACATATTATTCCCCTTCATTGTTTACCCCTAAAAAATGGACAATTTCTCTATCAACGCTTTTCTAATGGTGTGGGATACGTTCCCAGTTGCCAACTTTTAAAACTGGTAAAATTATCACAGCGAGAAAACTTTACTCGTCTTTTTGCCATTAAAAACCCCACCAGAAAAGACCTAAAACCTCTCTTAGGTGCAAATCTAGAAATCGAGAGAATTAGTCAAGGATTTGCTGCAGAAAAAACCATTATTATTGGGGAATTAGAAGCATCAGAACAAACCCTAGAAAACCGTCGTCAAGAATTACAAGCATCTCATTGTATTCATTTTTCCTGTCATGGTAAATTTAATAATGAATCCCCTAGAGATTCTGCTTTAATGTTAGCAGATCCAGACGGTAACTTAAGAGAATCAGCTAACCTTACTCTAGCAGAAGTCTTTGAAAAATTTGACTTAAGAGAATGTCGTTTAGTTACTTTTTCTGCTTGTGAAAGTGGTATAATTGAAAGTAAAGCTGATAGTATTAGTGATGAATATGTAGGTTTACCGAGTGGGTTTCTATTTGCAGGTAGTTCTAGTGTAGTTAGCACCCTTTGGACAGTAGATCCCCTAGCAACCACGTTATTTATGACTAAATTTTATCACGATCTTAAACGGATTTCTATCCGAGATGAAGGAAGTATCGCTATTGTTTTAAATCATACTCAAACTTGGTTAAGAACATTGAATAGTAAAAAATTAGCCAGAATTAAAGATAGTCAAAAATTCCAGCAATTACTCGATCAAGTCTTTGAGAGTAAACGGGATAGAAGAAAATTCCAAGACTTATTAGAAGCTGCGGTTAAACGTGAACCCTATCCCTTTGCCAATCCCTATTATTGGACGGCATTTATCGCAACAGGGGTTTAATCTATTGTTCCTTGAGAATACAATTAAGTTGAGGTATTCTCCCCCCTTTTTAAGGCTATCCATTAGTCACATCTTTCTTAACATAAAATTTGACAAAAAGAGAAAAGTGTGCCAGATGGCTCAAGGGGGTTCTATGGGGGAACTAATTTGATGAGATAGTTTCCAAGTCTCGCTGATATCATGTAACCTTCGC
>NZ_JAPZQJ010000548.1:0-27227 GCF_027530405.1 Microcystis sp. LE19-41.2A
AATCCTTATCTGGCAAGAGATTTAATTGATTAGTTCGCTCTAGATCGCAAACAATTGACAAAAATCGCGGTAATGTCTGTCTCTATAAGGGTTTCATTCCTTATAACCCCCATCCATTGCATAACACAAACCGAAGAGCCCGTTTTTATTGCTTTACTACTTATGTTTAACAATCATTAAAACTTTTTCACAATCGGAAAAATGGTTAAATGTATTAATACTTTCAGCAATCCTTATCTATCTTTTCCTTTTCGGAGTAAGGTATCCTTTTGATCGTCATTTCCTGTTCCTTTTACCATTATTTATGGTGCTTTTAGTGATTTCAAATAATTATATTAACGAGCAAGATATTGGCAAAAAAATAACTGCTTTTGCTTTGACAATGATCTTTATTTGGGGCGGATTTACTATGGCTGCAACCCATGACTACTTAGCCTGGAACCGAACTCGGTGGCAAGCCTTAAATGATTTGATGGAACAGGGAGTTACTCCTGAATATATCGATGGGGGATACGAATTTAATGGCTGGTATTTAAACGATATAAAATATGAGCCGCAGCGGGGTAAAAGTTACTGGTGGGTAAATCGTGATGACTACATGATTTCCTCTGGATTGCTCAAAGGTTATCAAGAAGTCAAACGCTATCCTTTTACAAGATGGCTGCTTTTAAAGCAAGATAATGTTTTTGTTCTCCATAGGATTGCTGAAGATAAAACTAATGGGACTTAAACGCTCAAACGATCAAATCGAGTACAATCGTTATAGAGTCAATACTTAACGTTGAGAGAGCGGCTATGAAATAGACAACCCCAGCCGCGATACCTCTCTGGCTTTGACCAATGGTGTGGGCGTTTTGACAATTGAGAAGAAAATCATCTCCATTCCTGTCCATTTTGGTCAAAATAATCAATGATCCTGAATCTTGGTGATTAAAAAAGCGTTAATTGCTTTTTTATCACTGTTCTCTGCTTGAGAGAGAAAAAAACCTTAACCGAGTAGTATTGACGGACCCGCCATCACCCCGGCAATTTGTTGGTCCAACTGTTCTAAATTTTCCGCCGGTTCAAGGCAGCATAACCCTTGACAAATTAACCCAAATGTGCTAGAGGGCAAACTGGCATCGACTCGATACACCGCAGTGGGCAAATAGCGACTTAACAGCGGCTCGATCGAGCTTTCCGGGGCGCGCAGACAGAAACCATGACGATAGTGATCGAGGGCGACAAATAAACTGGGGCAAGCGGTGGGGGACTCTTCTAGGATGGTACTAAAAGATTGCAAGGCCTTTTCGGCCCGATCGAGATATTCTAGATTTTCCGTCAATCGCGACAGACGCAATAAATTAGCGATCGCAATTCCGTTGGCCGAAGGGGTGGCATTATCCGTATAACCCCGTTCTCGCACGATCAGATCGAGACTATGATCAGAAGCAGTATTAAAATATCCCCCCTCATCCTCGGACCAAAACCAGCGGTCGAATTCCCCTTGTAAATCGATAGCCGCCTCTAACCAGCCAGTTTCTTGGGGATTAGCCGTTTGCAAGTCCAGTAAAGCCTTAATAAAATAGGCAAAATCCTCCGATTGGGCCAAAACCGAGGCCTGACCCTGATAATTCAAGCGCTGAAAACGTCCATCTAACCACTGATGCTTGAGAATAAACTCGGCCGCTTGAGTAGCCATTTTCCAGTACAAAGGTTCACCAAAGACGGCAAAGGCCCGGGCTAAACCGGAAATCATCAAACTATTCCAAGCGACGATCATTTTCGTATCCGTTACCGCCGGAATGCGTCCCGGCCAAGAGACAGTTTTCGCCTCCTGATTGTCTCTGGCCGGGGGAAAAAGAGCTAATTGGGCTTGAGAACTGCCATAACGCCGAATAAATAACTTATCGAGCATATTTTCTATCTCCTCCCCTAATTCTCCCCCTTGCCGACGTTGCAGGACATTACGACCCTCAAAATTCCCCTCGGCAGTGACGGTAAAATTAGCCTGCAGCAGCCCCAATTCCTCGGTCGAGAGATAATCCCTTAACGACCGATCCGACCAGACATAAAAGGCCCCTTCCTCCGGCTCCCCATCCGTGGCCTTCTCAAAACTATCGGCATCTTGGGCCGCATAAAAATAACCTTCTGGGGCGGTCATTTCCCGTTTTAGCCAGTTAACCGTGCCTTTAATCCCTCTCTCAAAGGCCGCCTCTCGATCACCCGCACTCCACAAATTGGCTAAATATTCGACAATTTGCCCGTTATCGTAGAGCATTTTTTCAAAATGGGGAACTGTCCACGTCGAATCCACCGTATAACGATGGAATCCTCCCCCCACATGGTCATAGATTCCCCCCAGGGCCAGATCTTCCCCCCGTTGATAGGCCGCTTGCCGGAGGGAATCGTCAAAATCGTCACCAAAGCGACTACCCTGCAAAGCCAGATGAGAATATGGAATCATCGGAAAACTGGGCCGACCGTAATTATTGGGATTAACCCGAATCACCGCCGTATTTGTCTCGATTCCTGTGGCTAAAAGGTAAGGAGCGGCTAAATTGGTCTCTGCTCGGGGTAAAATAGCTGATTGACGCAGTGCGCCCAGCATTTCGGCCGTAAATTTGCTTAATTTCTCCTTTTCCTCGTCATAATAACGACGTACCGATTGCAACACTTGCAGAAAACCGGGCCGGTTAAAGCGCGGTTGCACGGGAAAATAGGTGCCACCATAGAAGGGAATTAAACTATCCGGTGTTAGGAAGACATTCAGAGGCCAACCCCCTTGACCGACCATCATCTGCAATGCTTGCATATAGATACTATCGATGTCCGGTCTTTCCTCGCGATCAACTTTGATCGGTAAAAAATAGTGATTGAGATAATCGGCAATGGCCCGATCGGAAAAAGCTTCTCCTTCCATAACCGTACACCAATGACAGCTAGAATAACCGATCGAGAGAAAGATCGGTTTATCTTCCCTCCTGGCAATTTCTAGGGCGCTGTCACACCAATACCACCAATCGATCGGGTTTTCGGCGTGTTTTCGCAGGTAAAGACTTTCGGATGCAGCCAGATGATTAGTCATGGGAAAAGGGGATTTTTTGCTCTTGCTGCTTATTAGTCTAAGCTAATTAGAGACTAACCGGAATCAAGCCTCTGCTCATGCTGAAAACTTCGATCGCCCTAGGATTTTTTCTCACTCAATCTTTGCCCCTTAATCCGCAAGTACAAGGGGTGGCTAATCATTTAATTGGGGTTATGGATACGACGCAACAAGCGCAGACTAACCCCCGCATTGCTAAGGTGCAAATGATTACCTGTGCCGTGGATTTTTCCCCCAAACAGGATAGTATTTATCTTTATCAGGAACAGGCAATTATCGATCGCTTAAATCAACCCTATCGTCAAAGAATTTTAGTCATTCAACCTAGCCCCGATAATTCCACTGTGGAATCAAAAGCCTATAAGTTAAATAATGCCGCTAACTTTATTAATTTTTGTAACAAAGACTTGACAGAAAGAAGATTAAATGTATCAGATTTGGCTGAGTCGGTGTGTACTGTGTTTTTAAAACCGATAGCGGGGGGTTATCGGGGAGAAACTCCCCCCCAGGGTTGTCCCACTAATGTCAGAGGTGCGGTGAAAATAACTAATACAATTATTCTACATTCCCAGGGCATGGATACCAGCGATCGAGGTTATGATAGCCTTGGGCAGCAGGTATGGGGAGCGCAGGATAATTTCTATCAATTTCGCTGGCAAAAACCCTAAAATCGGCTTTCCTGTTTCATTAATGCCACATCGGCAGCAAAATAGGTCAAAATCAAATCGGCCCCCGCTCGTTTCATACTGATTAAAGTTTCCAAAATCAGGCTTTTTTCGTCAATCCAGCCCTGTTTTGCCGCCGCTTTAATCATTGCGTATTCACCACTGACGTTGTAAGCGGCGACGGGAAGATGGCTACTATCGCGCAGACGACGGATAATATCGAGGTAGGCCAGAGCAGGCTTAACCATAATAATATCTGCCCCTTCTATTATGTCTAAACTGGCTTCCCGTAAGGCTTCCCGACTATTAGCCCCATCCATTTGATAGGTTTTCTTATCACCAAATTTTGGTGCTGATTCTAAGGCATCTCGGAAGGGACCATAATAAGCAGAGGCATATTTAGCCGTATAAGCGAGAATTCCCACATCCAAATAGCCAGCCGCATCTAAAGCTCGACGGATCGCCCCAATCCTACCATCCATCATATCGGAAGGAGCGACGAAATTAGCCCCGGCTGCCGCTTGCGAGAGCGACATTTTCACTAAAACTTCTAGGGTTTCATCATTGAGAATTTTACCGTCCTCCACAATACCATCATGACCATAAATCGAAAAAGGATCGAGGGCAACATCGGTAATAATAATTATTTCAGGGACTTCTTTTTTGATCGCTTTCACCGCCCTTGGCACTAAGCCATCGGGATTATAACTTTCTCTGCCGAAATTATCTTTTTTATCCTCGGCAATCAGGGGGAAAAGAGCGATGGCATTAATGCCTAAGTTATAGGCATTAACCACTTCTTTGAGCAATAAATCGAGGGAATAACGATAACAATCGGGCATAGAAGGAATAGCAACCCTTTGATTTTCTCCCTCCATGATAAAGAGGGGATAAATCAAGTCATTAACGGTTAATTCAGTTTCACGAACAAGACGGCGAATCGCTGGAGTATAACGAAGACGACGGGGACGAATCAGCATGATAACAGCGAGTTAAAAATAAAAAGTAAACAGTAAATAGCTGGTTTTGCTCTGGTTTTTTGCTTAGGAAAAAACTGGGGATAGGACGATCAAATAATCCCGATCCCCCTGACTAATTAGTGAAAATCGGGACTATGACGAATCAAACTCATAAACTCTTGACGAGTCTTAGCAGAATCGGCAAAAATACCGCGCACGGCACTCGTAGAAGTCCAAGAACCGGGTTTTTCAACCCCGCGCATTACCATACACATATGAGTCGCTTCAATCACCACAGCTACCCCTTGAGGTTGTAGTAATCCTTGCAAAGCATCGGCAATTTGTGCGGTTAAACGTTCCTGCACTTGCAGTCGTCTGGCGTACATTTCACAGATGCGGGCAATTTTCGATAAACCGATCACTTTCCCGTTAGGAATATAGGCAACATGAGCGCGGCCGATTATCGGTAAAATATGGTGTTCACAGGAGCTAAAAATATCGATGTCTCGGATTAAAACCATCTCGTTAGCATTCTCGTGAAAAACTGCCCCATTCAGCAATTCATCCAGGGATTGCTGATAACCAGAAGTGAGAAATTTTAGGGCTTTTACTACTCGTTTAGGAGTGTCTCGTAAACCTTCGCGATCGGGATATTCTCCTAATCCTAACAGCAGTGTTCTTACCGCTTGCATCATCTCGGCTTCCGATACCGGCGATTTAGGTTCGGTAATCACTTCGGGAAAGTGATTGTAGTCATCATTGTCGAAAATTGCTTTGGACTTAGCTAAGGTCATAGATATTTTTACAGACTCCAATAGTTAATTAATCGGCCAAGTTTTCTGATGTTACCAATTGTCAATAAATACCCTTTGCTAGAGTATTTATTTTTCTGGACATCTAGACGACAACTAATGAAAGCTATCGGTTTATTTCCTCGTCTTTGGGGTTATCTCCGGTGCGGAAACTTGGAAAAATTGATTTTCCTAGTCACCGAAAAAGTCTTGAGTATCTCCCTAGTTAATTGAGGGCAGAGTTCTACTGCATAATTAATTTATTTTGTCAAGTAGTTCATTTGTTTGTTTGTTTGGGTAGTTCTCCTAGAATGATAATCGTTATCATTTTAACAAAAAATTTAGATTTACCAACAAAAATTTTGTCGCCAGATAAAGATAGTCCCGTTAAGCTATTTAACTTATTTTGAAGATGTAGAGATATTTTGCGATTTTATCGCTTATATTCAGCAATATTACTGATTTTTTGGTATTCTTCCTCCGAGTATAAATCCGCCGGAGAAGCAAGGCGATCGAGAAAGAGGATTCCTTCCAGATGATCGTATTCGTGTTGAAAGATGCGCGCGACAAAATCCCTGAAAACTTGACGGATTTCGCGACCATTGCGATCGCAATAGGCTACCTCGATCCACTGATGACGGGGGACAAAACCGCGTAAATTGGGGACACTGAGGCAACCTTCCCAACCCTTGACCATTTCCTCGCTGACCCGCAAAATGCGAGGATTAATCACGGCAGTGGGTGGCATCATCGGAGCGTCGGGATAACGAGGATTGGGGTGAGAAGCAACGATAAACAGACGCAGAGACCGAGCAACTTGGGGCGCGGCGATTCCCACCCCGTGGGCAGCTTGCACGGTGCTAATCAGGGAATCGATCAAATCTTGACAGTCAGCATCGAGAAGATTATCGATCGCTGCTGCTTTTTGCTGTAGAATTGGATTTCCTAATTGGGTGATTGTTAAAACTTGCGTCATCTGTCTAAAGATTAATTGTTTCGCTCTGAAAATCATTTTATCTTGAGGGGAAAAATCTCGCTAAACTGATAAGGTTTCCCCGCAGCAGCACTAGAGCAACTTTGTTAATCAAAATTAACCGTGGATAGGCGTTGGGTTTCATGCTTCAACCCAACCTACGTTCATCTTATATTTAATTACACCCACCCACTTAATCAAAATTAACCGTGGACAGCAGCGCCCAACAACTTTGGCATAATCTCCTAGAGCGTCTAAAATTACTATTAACCCGTCCCGCTTTCGAGACTTGGTTTCAAACGGCGACGGTTAAAGAATGGCAAAACGATCGCTTAGTAATTCAGGCTGCCAATCCCTTTATTCTTAACCATCTTCAGAAAAATTATCTGTCAACAATTGCTGAAGTAGTGCAGGATATCGTCGGTTATCCCGTCGAGATTCAACTCACGGCACAACAGGGCGATTTGATCGCTATTTTCCAGCCTCACACTAGCTTAGAATCAGAATTATCCCCCAGTAATCAACTTAACCCTAAATATAATTTTTCCCGTTTTGTTGTCGGGCCAACTAATCGCATGGCCCACGCAGCTGCTTTAGCGGTGGCGGAATTACCCGGAAGGGAATTTAACCCGCTTTTTCTCTGTGGTGGGGTGGGATTAGGTAAAACCCATTTAATGCAGGCGATCGGTCATTATCGTCTAGAATTATATCCCCAATCCAGGGTTTTTTATGTATCGACGGAACAATTTACGAATGATTTAATCACCGCTATCCGTCAAGATAGTATGGAAAGTTTTCGTAATCATTATCGCCATGCGGACATATTATTAGTGGATGATCTGCAATTTATTGAAGGAAAAGAATACACTCAAGAAGAATTTTTTCATACCTTTAATACCCTGCACGAAGCGGGAAAACAGGTGGTTTTAGCCTCCGATCGCTTGCCCAAACAGATTCCCAGTTTACAGGATCGTTTAATTTCTCGCTTTTCTATGGGATTAGTGGCCGATATCCAAGCACCAGATATCGAAACTCGCATGGCAATTTTACAAAAAAAGGCCGAGTACGAAAATCTGCGTCTCCCAAGAGAAGTTATCGAATATATTGCCGTTAATTATACTTCTAATATTCGCGAATTAGAGGGGGCATTAATCCGAGCTACTACTTATATTTCTATCTCCGGATTGCCGATGACGGTAGAAAATATTGCGCCGGTTTTAAATCCACCAATGGCCAAAATTTCCACTTCTCCCGATATTATTATGGCGGTAGTAGCGGAAAAATTTCAACTCTCGATCGCTGATCTAAAGGGAAATTCCCGCCGACGAGAAATTAGTTTTGCTCGACAGATTGGGATGTATTTGATGCGTCAACACACGGATTTAAGCTTACCGCGCATTGGCGAAGAATTTGGCGGCAAAGATCACACCACCGTTATTTATAGCTGTGATAAAATCAACCTTTCCCAGCATCAAGACCGACAATTACAAGAAATCTTAGCCCAACTAATCGAGCGAATTAACTCCCTCAGTCGCAATCAGTAGTCGGGGGTAATTATGAATGATGAATTATCAATTATAAATTAGGAAGTGGGGAGCAGGGGAGATGGGGAGACCACTTCGTGCGCGTTGCGGGGGGAGATGGGGAGATGGGGAGCATAAATGAAAATAATCTCCTGACTCCTGACTCCCGACTCCTGACTCCCGACACCACCAACAAACTTTTTCAGCAAAACCTAACTACAGGAGAATAAACTGGCAATTGTAGCGAGGAGACGAGAGGTCATGGGTAAACTATCGATCACCATAGCTGTACATAATAACATCATGTAAAGAATGGAATATTTAAACAGCGATCGAGCCATGTCTCGATCAAAAGGATTCTGTTTTAATCGCCAAGCTTTTTTCAGGAAAACAAACCCTAAAACCAAAGCCGCTACACCATAGACCACACCACAGGCAGCCAAGGGATAAATCAGGAGGAAAGTGAAAGGAACAACGATTAAAGTATAGAGCCAAATCTGCTCGCTAGTGGCTTCTTCCCCTTTAACTACGGGCATCATCGGTATATCTACTTCTGCATAATCATCCTTGATCATTAAAGCCAAAGCCCAAAAATGGGGAGGAGTCCAAAGGAAAATAATGGCGAATAAAATCCAAGGAATCCAACCGAGATCGCCCGTTACTGCCGCCCAACCGACGAGGGGAGGAATCGAGCCAGCTGCGCCACCGATAACAATATTTTGGATACTATGACGCTTGAGCAGATGGGTATAAATCAGCATATAAAATGCGATACCGGTCATTGCTAAAAATCCGCTCAAAGTATTGACAAAAAAGACAAAAAGTGCTAGGGAAAGGGAGGCTAAAACGAGGGCAAAAATGAGGGCGTGGAGGGGTTGCACGCGACCGGAGGGGATCGGACGGGCGCGGGTGCGAAGCATGGTGTGATCGATGTCGCGATCATAGATGCAGTTTAAGGTTTGAGCGGCGGCGGCGGCGAGAGTGCCACCGAGGAGAGTAAGAAAGAGTAATAGGGGGGAAACCTGACCTTTAGAGGCGATTTCCATAGAAGCGGCTGTAGTAATCAGCAGTAGAGGAATAATTCGCGGTTTGGTGAGTTGATAATAACTTTTAGCGACTTGTAAAAAATTATCGTGGTGGCGAAGGGCTTGAGTTCCAGTCATCGTGATTAAATCCTTAGAGATGGCTTATAGGCGCGAAAGAACGATCGCGAAGGGCAAAAGTGGTAAAAGCGACGAGGGTTGCCAGCAATAGCGCACCGATGCTGTGGTGGGTAATGGTTAAGGGTTCCACTTGGAGATGTAGTTTCAGGGTGGCAACGCCTAAAAACACCTGTAGGGCGACTAATCCCCCGGCGCTAAAAGCTAGTTTTTTGAGGAGAGGATGGATAGCGGCAGCTCGCCAAGCGAAGAAAACTAGGGTTAACACCGAGATAGTGGCGGGAAAAACCCCGATAATGTGGCTATTCATCACGGTGCAGAGTTGGGAAACCGTTAAACACTGATGGGCCGCCCAACGGGAACCGACGAGACCGCCGAGGAGACATTGCAGATAAACTAGACCGGTGGCGACCATTCCCATCCCGGTTAGTTTCCCGACTGTACCTGTGCCACGGTAGGGAGTCAGACCGATAGCAATGACGATTAGGGTGGCAAAAAAGAGCAAAGCTGTGGCTAAATGGGCCGTTACGATGTCAAATCGCAGTAATTGGGTCACGGTTAATCCTCCCAGGACTCCTTGCAGGAGAATTAAAGCCAAAGCTGCGATCGCAGAGGGGAACAGCCAAGGGGGAAGATGGCGACGGTACCACCAAGACAGACCGACGAGAGCGAGCGTACTAAACCCGATCAAAGAGGCATCGAGACGATGAAACCACTCCAGAAATACCTGTAGATTCATCTGCTGACTGGGAATCCATTGACCGTAACACAGCGGCCAATCGGGACAAGCTAAACCGGCGTTCATAACTCTGGTGGCAGCGCCCACTACCATGAGGGCGAAAGTAGCGATCGCAATTTTCCAGACTAAGCGGCGCATCCACACCTGAATATGGCCGGTTTCTCTTAGGGGTGTCGGGTTAAAAACAGATTCGGTCATCGGTTTGCCTGTTCTCAAGGAGTCTGTCATCAAAGATCATGGCTTTGTTTGCCAGTTAGTTATCACTGTGAATGAGTTTTTTTACGACAGGTAAAAGCTTTTAGATATTCTTTAGATTTCTGGCCATTTCCGTTACATTTGTTTACATAAACTCAGAATAAGATATAAAAATTAGTTATTTAAAATACTTTCCCTGAAAACGATCCCAAAGAAAAGATAAAATTCTCAGAAGATGCTGGTTAAATTTCCCATCTATAGGGGAATCATGTTTTAGCCTTGAATAAGTAGCCACTATTGAAAATATTGAAAAGACCGTGAAAATTCCCAGCAGTATCCTGACGCTCGTACTCGGGATCGCCTTGACCTTAATTAGTCTCTGGTATGGCCAAAATCATGGCTTAATGCCTGTGGCCGCTTCCGAAGATGCTCAGGAGATAGATAATATCTTTAATCTGATGATGACCATCGCCACGGGACTATTTTTAATAGTTGAAGGCGTGATTATCTATATAGTGATTCGCTTTCGCCGTAAACCGGGGGATCAAACCGACGGACCGGCAGTGGAGGGCAATGTCCCCCTAGAAATCTTCTGGACAGCCATCCCGACGGTAATCGTTTTTATCCTTGCCGTCTATAGCTTCGAGATTTATAACAATATCGGCGGTCTCGATCCCTTGATTTCCAAGGGTGGCAAAGGAGAAATCGCCCACCACGGTCATCACCACGGCACGATGATGGCCATGGGCGGCGATCGCAGAGTAGCCCTAGGTATCGGCAATTCCTACGATGGTGAAGGAGTTCCCCCCCTAGTGGTCAATGTTAA
Source organism: Microcystis sp. LE19-41.2A (assembly GCF_027530405.1). Taxonomy (NCBI): domain Bacteria; kingdom Bacillati; phylum Cyanobacteriota; class Cyanophyceae; order Chroococcales; family Microcystaceae; genus Microcystis; species Microcystis sp. LE19-41.2A. Next base: position 10,917 of record NZ_JAPZQJ010000548.1, read on the forward strand.
AGGCATTCAATACGCTTGGATCTTCACCTATCCCGAAACTGGCATTGTTTCCGGGGAACTGCACGCTCCCGTCAATCGCCCCGTGCAACTGAATATGGAAGCGGGAGATGTGATCCATGCTTTCTGGGTTCCCCAATTGCGTCTAAAACAGGACGTTATCCCCGGACAGGAAACGGTGTTATCGTTCACATCCAACCAAATTGGTCAATATCCGATCATTTGTGCGGAACTTTGCGGGGCCTATCACGGCGGCATGAAATCTAGCTTTGTAGTTCACTCCCAAGCCGATTACGACCAATGGGTGCAGGATAATACGATCGCCGAAGTTGACAGCGATCGAACTGTAGCCATGACCACTAAAGATCGCTCTGATAGTCAATATTTGACCCCCTACACCGAAGAAATGGGCATCGACGCTGAAATCCTCGCCCAAGTTGCCCATCAGCAGCAAATGTAATTTTTCTTGTCATCTAAAATCTTGGCCTTATGACAGCATCAACGGAAATAACCACCCCAGCAACCGTTCCCGAGGTGATCCATCACCGCAAGTGGACAGATTACTTTACTTTCTGCACCGATCATAAAGTCATCGGTATTCAATATCTGGTGACTGCCTTTCTTTTCTTCTTTATTGGCGGTGCTTTCGCGGAAGTGCTGCGGACAGAATTAGCCACTCCCGACCCCGATTTCGTCTCCCCAGAACTATATAACCAATTCATGACCATGCACGGAACGATCATGATCTTTCTTTGGATCGTTCCGGTTGGGGCGGGTTTTGCCAATTATCTCATTCCCCTGATGATTGGGGCGGAAGATATGGCTTTTCCTCGTCTTAACGCTGTGGCTTTCTGGCTTAATCCCCCCGGCGGGCTGCTATTATTATCCAGTTTCTTTGTCGGCGCACCCCAGTCTGGTTGGACTTCCTACCCACCTTTAAGCTTAATTAGCGGCAAATGGGGCGAAGAATTGTGGATTTTGAGCCTTTTATTGATCGGGACTTCCTCGATTTTAGGCTCGATTAATTTCATCACCACGATCCTGAAAATGCGGATTCCTGAGATGGATTTGTACAGTATGCCGCTATTTTGTTGGGCAATGCTGGCCACCTCGACTCTGGTACTGCTTTCCACCCCCGTTCTCGCTTCTGCTCTCGTTCTCTTGTCCTTTGATTTAATCGCCGGCACGAGCTTTTTTAACCCTGCCGGCGGCGGCGATCCGGTGGTTTATCAGCATATGTTCTGGTTTTACTCCCATCCTGCCGTTTATATCATGATCTTGCCCTTTTTCGGGACGATATCGGAGATATTACCAGTTCACGCCCGCAAACCGATTTTTGGTTATCGAGCGATCGCCTATTCCAGTCTCACCATCTGTTTCTTGGGTTTAATCGTTTGGGCCCACCATATGTTCACCAGCGGCACCCCCGGCTGGTTACGGATGTTTTTCATGGCGGCAACTATGTTAATCGCCGTTCCCACGGGCATTAAAATCTTTAGTTGGTGTGCCACTCTTTGGGGGGGTAAACTCAGTCTCAATACGTCTTTATTATTTGGGATCGGTTTCCTGTCTTCCTTCCTCATCGGTGGTTTGACCGGGATTATGTTGGCTTCTGTTCCCTTCGATATCCACGTCCACGATACCTATTTTGTCGTCGGTCACTTCCATTATGTACTATTTGGTGGTACGGCAATGGCCCTGTTTGCTGCCGTTTACCATTGGTTCCCGAAAATGACCGGACGGATGTATAACGAGACTCTCGGTCGTATCCACTTTGTTCTCACTTTTATCGGTTTGAATTTAACTTTCATGCCGATGCACGAATTGGGATTATTGGGTATGAACCGTCGTATTGCCCTGTATGATGTGCAGTTTCAGGATTTAAATGTTCTTAGTACCGCAGGAGCTTATATTCTCGGTATATCGAGTATTCCCTTCGCTATTAATATGGTCTGGAGTGCCTTTAAAGGTCAACCCGCCGGCCGTAATCCTTGGCGCGCTTTAACCCTAGAATGGCAAACCTCCTCTCCCCCAATTATCGAGAATTTCGAGGAAATGCCGATTCTTTGGTCCGGCCCCTACGATTACGGTATTGATCTGGAGGAATCAGAAGCCGCGGAATCAGTACAAGATCTCCTCGCCGAAGTGGGCGCCGAATCCCAATAATTATGGGGGATTAGACCTGGGGGTTGGGTGTTGGGGTAGTGGGGTAGTGGGGTAGTGGGGTAGTGAGGAATTTAGCTGAAATTTCCCTATCTCCCTATCACCCTATCTCCCTATCACCCTATCCCCCTATCACCCTATCCCCCCATCTCCCCACTCCCCGTCTCCCGTGTAAACTAAGGACATTCAATCATGCAAGGTTCAACGCTCGAAGATTCTCAACTCTCTGTCAATTATCATCACGAAACGGTGGAACACGGGCATCATGGCCACCCAGATCATCGCTTATTCGGTGTGGTTTTGTTTCTAGTGGCGGAAAGTTCCATCTTTTTAGGCTTATTTGCCGCTTTCTTGTTCTACCGTACCATGTTACCCGTTTGGCCCCCCGCCGGCACGCCAGAATTAGAGTTAACCCTACCGACAATTAACACAATTATTCTGGTGTCCAGTAGTTTTGTTATGCACATAGGACAAAAGGCGATTAAACAAAACAATAATGCCGGTTTACAATTGTGGTTCGGCATTACTGCTCTGATGGGAATTATCTTCCTTTGTGGTCAAGGATACGAATATTATCACGCTGAATTCGGTCTGACAACTAATGTTTTCACCAGCGCTTTTTATGCCTTAACCGGATTCCACGGTCTCCACGTTACCTTCGGTTTAGTGCTGATTCTATCTGTCCTCTGGCGTTCTCGTCAAAAAGACCACTATTCTAGTCAATCTCATTTTGGGGTGGAAGCGGCAGAATTATACTGGCATTTCGTCGATGTGGTCTGGATTATCCTGTTTTTACTGGTGTATCTCTTGAGATAATTTTTGTTATTTAGTAGGAAAAAAGGGCGCTCAATTGAGCGCCCTTTTTTGTATATTTCAATTTATAAGTAGTCGTACAAAATAAATTTCCTAGTGGTGAGAGGGAACTCCGGAACTGCGGAACGGGCAACAGAAAAGAAATACAGCGATTGTTGCTTTACGGAGAAATGGGTAATTAATTTTGTTTAGGTACTTAGCAATTCCTATACTGGTGAGTAGAGAACAGAGCCAATTGATAAATAATATAGGTGGGTTACGGCGAATACTAGATAATTTTCCCTAGCATAAATTGTCGTCGCCTAACCCACCCTACACCTAAAATTAACGACGACCGAATAAACTCCAACCTTTGCCACCACTAACGGCCGGTTCAGCTTTTTCAGCGACGGGAGCAACTTCTGCGGGGGTTTCCTCACCGGAAAGATTAGAAAGATCGTAGTTTTCTACTAGGAAAAGAGACGCTTTTTCAATAGTAGAATGATCCCAGAAAAGGGTGGAAGGTAACTCTTGACCGACCCAATCTTCTAGATCACCCACCATCGTTACCGCATCGATAGAATCTAAACCATAACGGGTTAAAGGTTCAGTCACATTAATCGTTTTTGCATCCAAAGATAACTGATCGGCTAACTGTTTAACTAACCAATTTTGTACGAGATTATTAAGATTGGAGTTGGAGTTCATGGGTTTTTTCCTCGGTAGTTTGTGAATGGGCTAATTGAAAAGGCACGATCGAAAAATGTTGATTTTCTCGATATAATTTCAGCAATTCTTGGGCAACATTTTCTACATACACCTCAGATAGAGTGTAAGGCAGCGGCCGGAGAGTTCGCAGTAATCGGTGTAAACTCAACACCAACCATTCCCCCCGGGCAAAAAATTCACCCAAGATGGAACGATTATAAAGCCAAGTGTGTAAACAAGCAGAAGCAGCGTGTAAAGTACAGTATTTCTTGGCAATCTCGAACAATTCGGGTGATTGGTCGTGACCATACTCGAATTTCGATTGACTAATCTGTTCATCATGAGCATTTAGTTCCTCTAAAACTAAATTACCCAACATCAATAGATTTTCTAATACCTCTGGGTCCACTTCGTCAGAATTTTTCAATCCTTCCAGCATATCAAGGGCAATCTCTAAACCCTGTAGGGAATCATCCATTCCCCGGCCAAATAATTCTAAATTATTGGGTTCAAAGGGAGGAACTGACTTTTCTAGGCTAAAAATCGCCTCTAAACGGCTTTTTAACGCCGACATAGTGCGCAAGTTGCGTTTAGCCCGATATTTGGTTAAAGGACGCAATTGTAGGATTAAAGCATGAAGATTGACGATCGAACTGCCGTCAAACATACTGATAATCGAATTATCCCGCAGTAGCTTCTGGAAGATGCCGAATTCGTGTTCTTCTCGCATATAAAAACGCGATCCCAAGACCACATAAACACTATTAACCATCTCCTCCAGACGGACAGTAACAAAATATTTTACCACCGAAGCCCAGACGCTAAACTGTTCGGGGATAATATGAAAACCTCTCGCAGCCGGAATCGTCTCGCAATCACAAATAAGGATGTCAAGGAAAGCATCCACGAGAGTGCGCCGGGGTTGGGGCAAATCCATCACAGTTTTGTTATAGATTACCCGATTAACGGCAAAACTGAGGGTAGTTCTCAAAGCGGTATCGGCTGCCCCGTGGGAAAAAGCAGCGCACAACATTCGGGTAATCTGGAAACCTTTCAGGGCTAATTCTAAACCGTCTCCCTCCTCCCGTAAACGCATGGAATCGGGGACGAAACAATCTTTAAAACCAATGCCACTCATATCCGAGGCCCGCACACCATGGGTGTATATTTTCGGCAAATTATAGTATTTTTCGGGGTCTAATTGCCGTTTATCCACCATAAATAGGGTTAAACACTTCGGACCGCCGTTAGCATCGGTTTTCGCCAAAATAAAGGAAATTCCAGAGATAGTCGCCCGGTTAATCGGCCATTTCTCACCATTGAGAATATAACCTCCTTCCACCTTCGTCGCAGTTAGATCACCATTGATCAGATCGCTGCCGTGTTCCTTTTCCGAGTAACCCAGACACATCGCCCCATAGTCATCCATGATAAAACGGGCGAGCTTCTGTTTCTGTTCTGGGGTTCCCGCCATCCAGTTTAAAAACGACCAGAATAGGGTAGTAAAAGCGATGCCGATAGTTTGATCCCGTCGGGAAAGTACCCGCACAAAAGCGACAAATTCCTCAAAAGAGGTAAATTCACCGCCGCAATCGGTGGGAATGTAGTAGTGTTGGAGTTTCCAGTCGTATAACCAGCGAATTTCCTCGTGGGGAAATTCTTCGCTCTCGTCAATTTCGATCACCCGCTTGTAGGATAGAGGGTTATCGGGATTGAGAGGATCGCCTAAGTCTTTTTCCAGTGCTTCAGCAGTCCAGTATTGCTTAAGCTTTTTCATAGTGCCTCTAGGACAGATACAATGTGTTTTTCGTCAATGCCTTCGGTTAGAAGACCCGACCATGCACAAAAATTAATGACCATTCTAGACGTTTGGTTGTAGAATGGCAACAATTCTTAATTTCCCCTTTACCTTAAATGTGCTAGAAGCTGCTCGGTTGGGGTGCTAGACTACCCTCTGCGGTAATTATGCCCAAATTGAGGTGATTAAACCGCCCTAGTTAAGGGGGTGGAGGACACTTTTTATCAATACAGTATTTTACTACTTTGTCAATTTTGAGAATTCTTGCCCCAAGAGCAATATAACCGTACTTCCCTTCAATTTTTACTGGTGCTAGACCTTCAGCAAAACTGCCCGCATCATCAAATTGGGGGGAAATAACAAATTTGCCGTTTCTGTCGAGATAACCCCAATTAGTAGCAGGATACCAGCCGCCGGCATCTCTACCTCCACCACTGGTGGCTACAGCAGCTAACCCTTCAGAAAAACTCTGCGTCCCTGTCAAATCTACATCATCTTCGGGATCATCTTCGGGCGATTTAATAACTACATTCCCAGTTTTATCGATATAGCTATAATCGCAATAGTTGGCAGCCGAGCAAGCTCCCTCATTCAGTTCTACAGAGGCTAATCCTGATGAGAAATTTCCCGAAACAAAAGTATCAAAATCAGGACGATTAATGACAAATTTGCCTTCTTGATTAATATATCCATTACCAGATTGAGATTGTGCGGCGGCTAAGTCTTCAGAAAAGTTATAAGCAATAGAGAATTTAAAAGGAAGCACTAGCTCTCCTTTTTGGTTAATATAACCGTACTTTTGTTGGTAAGAATAATCTGGTTCTTCTGTCTCTTTTCCTACCACAGCTAACCCTTGAGCAAATTCTGAGGCTGAATCAAACTGAGGGGAAATCATTATCTTCCCTTGCTTGTTAATATAGCCCCATTTATTATCAATTTTCACTGGTGCTAATCCCGATGAAAAGTTACCAGCGTCCTCAAATTGTGGCTCAATTACAGTTTTTCCTGTTTGATTTATGTAACCATATCGCTCTACACTTCCATTCCCATCAGAATCTATGCCAATCCAAGCCAAACCTGATGAAAAATCCCCCGCTTGTTTGAATTGGAGGGGAATTACTATTTTACCTTTTAAGTCAATATAACCATAGTTATCGATCTCTTTGAAACCATAATATGTATCTATATCTAAGGGTTTTCCTGTTCCGACCTTAGCTAATCCTTCCGAAAAAGAGCCAGCATCATCAAACTGTGGAGCAATGACAATTTTCCAATTTATTGGCTGCTGTGTTGCCAAGTTCGTTGTCGCAAGTGAGAACACAGAATAAACAATAGTTAACAATAAGGCTGTCAACAACAATCGGAAGAAAAGCCTAACATTCTTTAACATGACATTTAACGATTCATAACTATAGTCATTTTAATTAAAATCGAGAATATCAATGCCATAGTTCATAAGTACCTAGTCATCGATAGTGATTAGACCCCACAGTGCGGTATTGGGTTTTATTGAGGGGGTGTCGGACCGATGGGGTAGGATAGTAGGACAGAGGAGGAGGCTCGACCGCAGAGAGCGGTATAATTAATATTTAGATGCCTCCATGGCTAACTTGAAGTGAGAGTATATGTTTAAAGAAACTACTTATTTGCATAAGTTCAGTTATTTTCTTGGATTGGTTCGAGAGATTGGCGGCTGGGATTTCCTATCCCGCTATGTAGTACGAGCATTTTATAAAATAACCAAGCTCAACCAGAAAATGGTTCTATTTAATAATGTAGAAATGACTCTGCCCTATAATAGTCGATTCGGAACGGAAATTTTCCTCGAGGGAAGCAAGTTAGATTGGGGATATGAAATTATCCTTCATCGGTTCTTAGATATTAATAAAGACTTTATTGATGTTGGGGCTAATATTGGTTATTACAGTTTACTGGCTGCTCCTTCATCTAATCAGGTTTATGCCTTTGAACCCGATCCGAGAATGATTGAACACTTAAAGAGAAATCTTTCCCAGTTTCCCAATTGTCATGTTCTAGAAGAAGCACTTTTTCCCGAGCCTGGCACTATGGATCTTAATTTGAACTCAATACCTGAACTAAATTCGCTGGTTAGGCATAGTACCCAAGAGAACAAGGTGACAGTCAAGGTAAATACTTTAGATCAATTGATGTCTGATTATCCGTCACTGAGTGTTTCCTGTATCAAAACAGATGCTGAAGGGGCAGACTTCGATATACTAATTGGTGGCAAAAATCTTCTAATTCGAGATCAACCTTTGGTCTTGTCGGAAATTTATCCGACAAACAAGCTCCTTGAATTCCTTAAATCTATTGAATTTACCTGTTTTGCTTTCGTCAAATCTAAGGATGAGAATGGAGATAATTTCCAACCAAAATTCATCAAGATTGAAACAAAACCGATCAACTCTCGCATTAAAATGATTTTCTTAGTTCCTCCTAGGCTCTTGTCAAGGTTTGAAGAGCTAAAAGATGTCTAACACTGCTTATTCCTAGGAGTGCGATTGCCATAGCTGTAGAGTGCCTTCCCTGATGTGGCTCCTACTGCCGCACCGATAGTTTTTTGGGAATGCACCATGCTCATTCATTCGAGCAATTGAGCGAAAAAATCGGGTCGAAAACCTCACCTTAAGGCGAAAAGTTTTTGAAGCAGGGCATAAATCCCCGTTACAAAAACTGACCCCTGCCCCCTGCCTTCGTTAACCGTTCTGTTGAAGTTATCAAGGAGTCAAAAATATGAAGATTTGCCAACCATTGAATCAAAGGAGGTAAAGGGCATAATTGAACCTAAAACCCCATACATCGCTCCAGTTTTAGCCAGGAAAAAGAGGTGAATAACAATGAAAAAATCAATTGTTAAATCGATACTTGCTGTATTATTAGCTACTGTTTTTCTGACTTTTCCCTATGGATTAGTTAACAGTGCCTTAGCCCAAACTCTCCCCCCAACTGTTACTATAACACCTTCCCCTCAAACTACCTCCCCAACTGTTACGACAACACCTTCCCCTCAAATTCAATGTGGGACTGGTGCAAAGTTCTCTCTCTTCCCGTTCCTCATAGCATTAGGGGGTGTTTTGGGTTTCTATACAATTACTGTTTTGTCGGTAAGCTTGGACAACAACTATAATTTTAGCAAATTATGGGTTAAGCCTGTAGCTTTGACAGCAGGACAGTTTGGTCAAGCTAGTCTTTCCAATTTTCAAATTTTTGGTTTCACCTTAGTGGTGCTATTTCGACTTCTATACACCCTGGCCAGTTGTGGAGCGCTGAGTGGGCTATCAGATGACATTCTTTTACTACTAGGTATCAGTGCCGTTGGCACAACTGGTTCCAAGGTTATCGCATTGGGAAATAAACGACTGACATTCTCTAATTGGGCCTGGTTGCGAAATCATCAATGGCTGACCATTGGTGAAAAAGGTTACGAGGGGGGAAAACCAAAATTAGACGATGCAAAATGGAGCGACTTAATCAAAAGTGGTGGATCATTGGATGTTTACAGCTTTCAACTATCAGGTTTTAGCTTGTTGGTGGCTGCTAGCTTATTGGTCGGTATTGGTTCAGATCTGGCGAATTTTACTTTACCATCAAACTTTCTTTCTATTCTTGGACTGAGCAACGCTGTCTATCTAGGAGGAAAAGTTACAGAGCCAAATTCTTACGAAGAACTCAACCAAAAAATCGATGAATTACGGACGGAAGAAACCGACTTAATTTCTCAACACCCTAATATTCAACCCGAAAGTTATGGAAAGTATATTGCCAAAGCGCGTATTGTTGCAGCGATGCTCAGGTCATTTTACGGTCAGCAAGGAACTTTTAGTGGTAATCCTACCATTGACCTTAGTAACCTGATGCCATATATTCCTCAAGAAGATCAGAAGTTTCAGTCAGCGATCCCTAAATGACCAAATTGCGCTCCCTAGGGAGCTTGCCCTATTTATTGTCTGGCTGACCTTGTACCCATGTCAGTAAGTGGCTGGTTATAATTAGGGGCTGCTGAATAATGGTAAAACCCTTTTAAAATAAGGCTTTTGACCTGTTAAAGTCCGATGTTAGTGCTGCGAAAATAGGATTGGGACTTTCAAAAACCTTGCATTATCCTTCTTGTGGTACATCGCTTGGTACAAAAAACAAGGGCAACAAAGCCTGAAACGACCGACTCCTGACGACCGGCTACTGACTCCTACCCCCAGGAAAAACTTTTTCAGCAGACCCTAATTACAGGCTTGTTTAAGTGATGACAAGCTAATTATCCTCTAGTCTTTGTTAAAAATTAATTAATAATTATTCTCAATTATTTGAGGTGATTACTCTAGCTGCGATCCAAGATTCATGCTGAAAAGCCTTGATTTTCAAAGGCTGATCAGGCTAAAAATACTGATGTATTAAAGTATGCCGAGCAACTGTAACAATTCTTAACTTGACTTTATTGAGAATTATTCTAGACTAAGACTTAAAGCTTATTGCATATTATTATCAATAAGCTTGGTTCTATTTTCGTTAAAAGATGCCATGCAGACCTACGATAATCCTCAGATCGAGTACGACTGGTGGGCAGGAAATGCCCGTTTTGCCGATAAATCAGGCTTATTTATCGTTGCCCACGTTGCTCAAGCTGCTTTAATCGCTTTTTGGGCAGGAGCCTTCACCTTATTTGAAATTTCCCAGTATCGCCCCGATATAGCCATGGCAGAACAGGGCTTAATTTTACTGCCGCACCTGGCCACTTTAGGCTTTGGAGTCGGAGAAAAGGGGCAAATCATCGATATCTATCCCTTTTTCGTGATTGGCTCAATTCATCTGATTTCTTCGGCAGTTTTGGGAGCAGGAGCCTTATTTCACCTGTTAAGAGTCCCAGAAACCCTGAAAGATTCCTCCGGTCCGGGGAAAAAATTCCATTTCGATTGGAGTGAACCCCGACAATTAGGAGTTATTCTCGGTCATCACCTGCTCTTTTTAGGTATAGCTGCATTATTATTAGTGGCCAGAGCTATGTACTGGGGGGGATTATACGACGCAACTATCGGCGCTGTCCGAGTCGTTAGTGAACCAACCCTCGATCCTTGGGTTATCTATGGCTATCAAACCCACTTCGCTACTGTGGACAATCTCGAAGATTTAGTCGGTGGTCATATCTACGTCGGTTTAATGTTAATTGGGGGCGGTGTCTGGCATATTATCGTTCCCCCGCTCAAATGGGCGAGAAATGTGCTGATTTTCTCCGGAGAAGCCATTTTATCCTATTCCTTGGGCGGAATTGCCCTCGCTGGTTTCGTGGCCGCCTATTTCTGTGGGGTAAATACCCTCGCTTATCCAGTCGAATTTTACGGGCCAATTTTAGAAGTGAAGTTAGGAATTGCTCCCTACTTTGCCGACACGGTGAAATTGCCCTTTGGAGTGCATACGGCGCGCTGTTGGTTAGCTAATGCCCACTTTTTCCTCGCTTTCTTCTTTTTACAAGGTCATCTCTGGCACGCTTTACGCGCGATGGGTTTTGACTTTAAACGAGTAGAAAAAGCCTTAAATGCGATAGAAGCCTAGTTTTTTCAAGGAAGATTAGGATAAACTATCGATTTTCCTAATTTTCCCCGCTGATCAATCTTTCTAACTGTCCCTTATGCCTTACTGTCCCTGTTGTAACACCAAATTGCTGCATCACATTGGACGCTCTCGCTCTTATTGGTACTGTAGTTCTTGCCGGCAGGAAATGCCAGTTTCAGAGGGAGAAAACTGTAATCAGGGGCTTTATTCCCTATCAAGGAGAATTAAGAGTTAAACTCACTTATTTCGCAACAAGGACAAATTTTATGGCAAAAATTGGCTTATTTTTTGGCACGCAAACCGGCAAAACCGAAACGGTGGCGGAAATGATTCAGAAAGAATTTGGAGGTGAGGCAATTGTAGAATTACACGATATCTCCTCCGCTTCTACCGAGGATTTTGCCCCCTACGATGCCCTGATTATCGGTTGTCCCACATGGAATATCGGCGAATTACAAAGCGATTGGGAGGGTTTTTACGATGAATTGGATGACATTGATTTCGTCTCCAAAAAGGTCGCTTATTTCGGGATGGGGGATCAAATCGGTTATGCGGATAACTTTCAAGATGCTCTGGGGATACTGGAAGAAAAAATCGCCTCCCTAGGGGGTAAAACTGTCGGTTATTGGCCGACAGAAGGTTACGATTTTAACGAGTCGAAAGCCCTAAAAAATGGCAAATTTGTCGGTTTAGCCCTCGATGAAGACAACCAATCCGATTTAACTGAACAACGGATCAAAACTTGGGTCGCGGGACTTAAGGGCGAATTTGGCGTTTAGTTAGCTATCAATCAGTTATCAGTTATCAGTTATCAGTGAATAGTATTAAGTGGCTAGTTCGCAGCTTTCTTTTCACCAATTACTGATTACTGTTTACTGATCACTGAAAAATCCCCTATATCCTTGATTATTATGTCTCGATTACCTGATGCAGTTTGGATTAATGTTAACCCCAGTTTTCGCCGTTTTGATCGCCCGGTGTTGGATTTTTTAGCCCGGGAAATTGCGATCGCTGATTGGCAATACTGTCAATCTCTTGATCAGCCAGCTTCTCTTGATATCGCCTTGGTATTAATACAAGATTACCTGAAACAATGCGATCAACCGCTGCATTTAGTCGGCCACGGCACGGGGGGATTAGTAGGATTACTGTATGCGCGTCGTTATCCAGAAAGGGTAAAATCCTTAACTTTGCTCTCTGTGGGAGTCTATCCGGCGATCGATTGGCAAGCTCATTATTATGTGCTATCAAAATTACTGCCTTGTTCTCGTCAAACTCTGCTCAATCAATCGGTTCACAATCTTTTTGGTCATCAATCCTGCGCTTTAACCCAAGAATATCGCTATCTCTTGGAAGAGGATTTATTATTGTCCCTTTCTCCCCATAATCTCTATCAGAATGCCCATTTCGCCCCGGGGACAGTTCCCGTACCCCTGTTAGTCTGTGGGGGAGATATCGATACGATTATCGATCAGCATTTATTGCAGGGATGGCAACCCTGGTTAAAGTCAGGCGATCGCATTTGGAGTTGTCACAAAGGGCGTTATTTTTTCCACTATTCCCACCCCTACAGCGTCAGTCAAGAGATTTTTAGTTTCTGGCGATCTCTAGTTCCACAGGAATTTCTTTCTGAGCAAACTGTAATTATTCCTTAATTGACAAAAATCGAGATTTATGTTAAGGCTAATACCGCTCTTTTGTCCGATCGCAATCTGGCTCGTTCTCTTATTTTTTTTTACTGCTCTTTTTCTTGCTGTTGCCCAAGGGCGCCGGCAGTTGCAAAAGCTGCATCGAATTCCCTGTAGTCGCTGTGTTTTTTGTACCGGAGATTATCGCTTGAAAAGTGCGGTGCATCCAATGCGTGCCTTTTCGGAAGAGGCACTCGATTGTCGGGATTTTGAGCGAGAAATTCAGGAAAATCAGAAAATGGGTTTCTTGAAGAAACCTGTTTTCTCAGTTTCTTTTCTCGTCATCATAACCTGGATTCTGGCTGTTAAGTTGAGAATATCGTCGATAATACCTGCTTTTTAAAGTAGGGAGACTTCCAGTTTGAGCGGTAAGCTATCAGCGTTGAGCTTGCCGCTAGAGGATTTGAGCGCATTTTTCTCTCAGACATCAGCCCTCCTCTGCTAAGATGATAATCATTATCATTTTAGCAGGCAATGGTCAATCAGATTAAGTCCCCCCTAGCAGAAAGCCCCGTTATCGAAGAAGATTCGCAAAAAATCGTAAAAATACGCCATACTTGCGCCCATATCTTAGCGATGGCTGTACAAAATCTCTTTCCTGAAACCAAAGTCGCTATTGGTCCCTGGACAGAAACGGGATTTTACTACGATTTCGATCGCCCAACACCCTTTACCCCCGAAGATTTGGAGAAAATAGCGGCAGAAATGGGGCGAATTATCGGGAAAAACCTGCCAATTATCCGAGAAGTGCTGGAAAGAAGCGAAATTACCGCAGAAATCGAGCGCCTTAATCAACCCTACAAACGGTCAATTTTAGAGAGAATTCCCCCAGATGAAACCATTACCCGTTATTTTATCGGTAGTCCGGACGCAGGACGGAGCGATCGAGAACCCTCGTTAATTGATGGCGCTGTTTCTCCCCCGGAAGAATTTTGGTGGGATCTGTGTGCGGGACCCCATCTCAACTCGACGGGGGAAATTAACCCAGATGCTTTCGTCTTGGAGAGTGTAGCGGGTGCTTATTGGCAAGGAGATGAAAAACAGCCGCAATTACAGCGAATTTACGGCACAGCTTGGCAAACCCCCGCAGAATTACAAAATTATCTCCAACAAAAAGAAGAAGCGCAGCGACGAGATCATCGCAAATTGGGACAACAATTAAAATTATTTAGCATCCAAGAAGATGCCGGTGGCGGTTTAGTTTTTTGGCATCCCCGGGGTGCAACAATGCGTTATTTAATCGAAGATTATTGGCGCCAAGCTCATTTAGAAGCGGGTTATCAATTTCTTTATACTCCCCATCTAGCTAATTTAGATCTGTGGAAAACTTCTGGACATTGGGACTTTTATCGCGACAATATGTTTGAGGCGATCGAGTTAGAACAGCAAAGCTATCAAATTAAGCCGATGAATTGTCCTTTTCATGTTTTAACCTATCAAAATGACCTGCATTCCTATCGAGAATTTCCCCTCAGATGGGCAGAATTAGGCACAGTTTATCGTTACGAGCGATCGGGGGTTTTACATGGATTAATGCGGGTAAGAGGTTTTACTCAAGATGATGCTCATATTTTTTGTTTGCCCGAACAAATTGCCGCAGAGATTCTAGGAGTTTTAAATTTAACCGAGAAAATTCTCTCCGATTTTGGCTTTACTAATTATGAGGTAAATTTATCGACTCGTCCCAGTAAATCCGTGGGTAGCGATAGTGTTTGGGAATTGGCAACCGCAGCTTTAATTGAGTCCTTAAATGCTAAAAAGTGGGATTATATTGAGGATCAGGGAGGTGGGGCTTTTTATGGTCCAAAAATTGATATAAAAATTCAAGATGCGATCGGTAGAATGTGGCAATGTTCCACGATTCAGGTCGATTTTAACTTGCCAGAACGCTTTGATATGCAATATGTCGCTAGGGATGGTACTCGGGAAAGACCGATTATGATTCATCGAGCTATTTTTGGCTCTTTGGAAAGATTTTTTGGTATTTTAATCGAGAATTATGCGGGAGATTTTCCTCTCTGGTTAGCACCTATTCAAGTCCGTTTATTACCCGTTAGTGATGAACAGCAGCATTATGCTTTAGAGGTAGCAGTGCAGTTAAAACAAGCTGGTTATCGAGTGGAAATCGATAAAAGTGGTGAGCGTTTAGGCAAACAAATTCGTACAGGAGAACTAGAAAAAATCCCTGTCTTAGCTGTGATTGGAAAAAGAGAAGTTAGCAGTAAAACTCTAAGTGTTCGCACTCGACAAGGGGGTGATTTAGGTTCGATGACGCTGGCAGATTTATTAGAAAAAATGCAAACGGCGATCCTATCTAAAACTAATCTCTGAAGCTTTTGTATAAACCAGCAAATAGGGGAGATTGATCCCCTCCAGACGAATTTAACAGGGTTGAGAAAAGCCTATTTTCTGCCAATTAATTAACTTACAAGTGGGTTAGCTGCCATGAGTTCTTTGATAATTCCCCTCTCCGATTCCCTCCCTTGCTTGCCTAAATCAGGAATGCCTGTGACGATTATTACTGGTTTTTTAGGGAGTGGAAAAACCACCTTACTCAATCATATTCTTGACAATAAAGAAGGGTTAAAAGTTGCCGTCTTAGTCAATGAGTTTGGGGATATTAATATTGATTCTCAATTGCTTGTTTCCATCGATGAAGATATGGTAGAATTGAGTAATGGCTGTATTTGTTGTACGATTAATGATAGTTTAATTGAGACAGTCTATCAGGTCTTAGAAAAAGAAATACCCGTGGACTATCTAATCATTGAAACCACAGGATTAGCCGATCCTTTGCCAATTATCCTCACTTTCCTGGCCACGGAATTAAAATATCTGACTCGCTTAGATTCTATTATTACCCTCGTGGATTCTGAAACCTTTACTGCCGATCATTTTGATAGTAATATTGCCCTTAGTCAAATTCGTTATGGTGACGTGGTAATTCTCAATAAAATAGATCGAGTCAGTCCCAAGAAATTAGATGATTTAGAAAAGTTTATTCGTCGAGAAAAAGAGGGTATAAGACTCCTAAAAAGTAGTTATGGTCAGGTTCCTTTGGGTTTATTGTTAGATCTAGGTTTAACTAAAGAAGAATTGTATAAAGTCCAGTTGAGAGACTTTCAAAAAAATCGCCAAAGCTCCAGTGATAATCAATCTCCTGAAGACTTTAATTTTGTCTCCTTTGTTAGCGATAAACCATTTAATCTAGATAAATTTGAGCCTTTTCTCACGGAAAAAATTCCAGTAAATGTTTTTCGAGCTAAAGGGATTCTCTGGTTTCAACAAAGCGATTTAAAACATATTTTTCAATTGAGCGGTCTTCGTTACGATCTGCAAGCGGTAGAATGGGATACATCTCCTCAGAATCAGTTAGTTTTTATCGGCAGAAATTTAAATAAAGAGGAAATCTTGACACAACTAAACGAATGCTTGGCTAGTTCTCAAAAAATTAAAAAGCACAAACTAAGTAGGTAGGTGTTAAAAGTTTTCAGACACCCCCCTTATTAAGGGGGGATTAAAGGGGGGATCCCCCCGCCTATCGGCACCCCCCTTATCAAGGGGGGCAGGGGGGATCGGCACCCCCCTTATCAAGGGGGG
>NZ_JAPZQJ010000641.1:0-9530 GCF_027530405.1 Microcystis sp. LE19-41.2A
TTCTCGGTTGGTGAGAGAGAGTCTATCTTTCTCTAAAAAAATGGAGAATCACGTTGGGGAGCCCTTTGGTATTTTATCCATGACTACAATGCACACCTGGCAAAGGATTAAGCCGCCATCACTACTACCGAATCACCACCCTATTTTAGGTGGTTTAAGTGCGTTTTAGCTTACCTCAGTATGCCATAATGAATGTAGGAAAAGTATTGCACACTACCAAATCATGCCAAATCCCAATTTCGATTCGGTGATTGATACGTTCACAATCGACGATCTGTTTTTTCTCCGTTATCAATATCGCGTCTACAAGGAATGGAACAACGATCCCCGTCTCGCCGTTCTGCCGGGCTTCAATCCGGGTGTGACGGGTGCCAAGGCCACCAGCGGCATCCGCTTTGTCGATGGCACGGATCAATTGCGTTACCAGGTGGGTGGCGGCATCACCCCCACCACGGCACCCTACCCCTTGTCCACCACAGATCCGAAATTCATGGCTGGGGGGACGGGCACGCTGTTTCGCCGTCTCACCAGCCAGAGCTTCACGCAAGCCACGGGTGGTTTCCAGATCAACTTCCAGACGGGAGCGGTCGTCTACGACCAAAACTATACGCTTGATTACAGCCTTCGCGGCTATGCCAATCCCAGCAATCCCGACATCTTTGATGCCAGCCCCAGGCTGATCAGCAATCTGGTTTCCAATCAAAGCGGCAGGACAGCGCTGCAGTTGTTGGATGATCCCTACGCCAGGGAGTGGACCCAGGCTGGCACCCAGGCCGGCAAGCGGGTGAGCCAGAAAAACAACACCCGCCATGAAACCATTCTCACCGGTGGCAATGGGGTGAATGGCTCCAATACCGGAAATCCCCTGCCGAATTCAGGCTTTTTCGCCCTGTTTGGCCAATACAACGACCACGGCATGGATTTTCTCGCCAAGGGCAAGGATGGCAGCCTGCTGATCCCCCTGCTCCCTGGAGACAGCCTTTACACCCCTGGCTCGCCCACCAACTTCATGGCCCTCTCCCGCACCAACACCGTGCAGGTGGAGATCGGCGAGGGCAGCCGCGATGCCCTGGTGGCGGAGCTAGGCCTAGCGGGCTACAGCCGCCCCAGCCAATGGGATGTGGACAATGAGAACGCCGCCATCGGCACCAGCTTCACTGGCACCAGTGGGGGGACCTTGGTGCTCAATGAGCAGCTGATCGTGATCAATGCGGGCGCCACCCTCAACGATGTGGTGGCCACCATCAACAGCAAGGCGGCCTTCACCGGCGTGGTTGCCTCCACCACCACCAACGGCAGCGGCCAGAGCGTGCTGAAGCTCACCCCACGCAATGGCGAGAGCATCAACCAGACCTCCGCCTTTTTTGATCTCAACCAGGTCTATGGCTCGGTGGAGAGCCATGCCATTTTCATGCGGGAATACAAGGGCAATGGCGAACTCACGGGCCGGCTGCTCACAGATCCGCAAAACTCCACCGCCCGCTGGTTTGACCTGAAAAAGAATGCCGAGCGCATTGGCCTGACCTTGCGCGATCGCGATGTGCTGTCTGTGCCCCTGGTGGAGATCATCCCCCAGGGCCAGCCCAATGCGGGGCGCTATGCCTTTGTGGTGCTCGACAAGGTGTCGGGGCAGAAGAGCTACGTCTTTGATACGGCGGCCGTCACCTCCAATCAGGTGCTTGCCAAGGCCGGTTCAGCCTTTCTGATCGATCTGGCCAGTGACTGGAAAGGAGTTCCCCAGCCTGCTGGCAGCGATCCCTTCAACGCCAACGGTGATCTGAAGGATCCCTCTCGGCTGAATCAACACGCTGTGGGCGGAGATGGGCGCCTGAATGAAAATATTGGTCTCACGGCAATGCATGAGATCTTTGTCACAACCCACAACAATATCCTGTCTCAGATTCAGGCCAATCTCGCCCAAAATGCCGGAAACAATGGTAATAACCAGGCCCTTTCCGGACAAGAGCTGTTTGAAATCGCCAAGCTGGCCAATGAAAACTTCTACCAACACCATGTGTTGCAGGAGTACGCGCGGCGCATTACCCCCAACCTGGGTGCATTCGCCGGTCCCAATGCGGGCAACAACAACAACGCCGGCTTCAATGCCAGCATCTTGGCGGAATTCGCCTCCAGCGCCTTTCGCTTCGGCCATTCCCAGCTCACCGAAACCGTGGCCCTCACCTCGGTGAACCAGCAAACGGGCCTGGCTAACCCCGGCGGGCAGATGGACATCCCGCTGCTGCAGGCCTTTCTCGCCCCCCAGATCTACACGCGCGACACGGCAGGGCAGATCGCCGCGGGGATGAGCCAGCAGGTGGGCAACGCCACCGATGAATTCATCACCAACACCCTTCAAAACGCCCTGGTAGGCCTCCCCTTGGATCTGGGTGCCCTCAACATCGCCCGCGGACTGGATACCGGCATCACGCCCCTCAATGAAGCCCGTCGCCAGATTCAAACCTACCTTCGTGGCGTGCGTACCTCTCCAGATGGGACCACCGGGTTGGTGCAGGCCAACAATGCCATTGACGCCAACCTTGCGGCCCTGGAGGCCAACCTGCGGCCTTATATCAGTTGGAGAGATTTTGGAGCCCATCTGCTTCATCCCGAATCGTTGAAGACGTTCATTATGGCCTACGCCCGCGATGCCATCCTCAGCGGCTATTCGGGCAATGCCGATCTCTCCTATTGGAATCAACTGCAAGCCAGTCCGGCTCCCGGCGCGGCCGCCACCTACGCCGCCGCCCTCTCCGCTGCGGCGGATTTGGCCATGGGGGATGGGGCCTTCATGGGCCTGCTCTACGGCGGCAGCAGCACGGATGCCCTGAATCCCTCAGCGCCCGTGAACACGCCCAGCGGCAACCAGGACTTCCAAAAGATCTCCCTCTGGCTGGGTGGATTGGCAGAGGCCAAAACCCCCGGCGGTATGCTTGGCCCCACCCATGATTTCATCTATGCCTACCAGATGCAGCAACTGCAGCGGGGTGATGAGGCCTACTACCTGAGCAAGCTGGCTGCCACGGATCTGGTGGAGGAAATCAAGGGGAAGACGGTGGCCGACATGGTAATGGCCGCCACGGGAGTGAAGCATCTCTACCACAAGATCTTTGCGGTGAATGATGCTGATTATGAGCGATCCCTGCAGAGCTTCAACACCTATTCTTCTGAAGCTTTATTGCTTGGGGCCACTCAGACGGGGGTTGATATCACCGGAACTCAACGGTTGGTGGGCAGGGCTGGCTATGTGAATGGCGTGCTTGTCGGCAATGGTGGCAACTACCTTGATGCCCGCGGCGTGTTCAGTCCCAACGGGGAGGGCAAGGCCAGCGAGCTCTTTGGCGGCACCAGCGGCGCCGATCAATTCAAGGGCTTGGGTGGGGATGACTGCATGTGGGGCGATGCAGGCGCGGACACCTTCTGGGCCGGCGATGACAATGACTTTGTCGATGGCGGTGAAGGGGATGACACGATCTACGGTGAAAACGGCTTTGATATGTTGCGTGGGGATGCCGGCAAAGATCAGATGTATGGCGGCACCGGCAACGACGATATGTATGGCGGAGAGGGGAACGACAGCCTCTTCGGTGAGGATGGCGCCGATGATCTCAACGGCGGCAATGGCGACGACGTTGTCAGCGGCAGCCTCGGCAATGATCTGGTGAAGGGACAGGCTGGTAACGACACCCTCATCGGCGGCCAGGGGAACGACATCATCACAGGGGGTGGAGGAAACGATCTCTTCACCTTCAACGAAGCCCCAGGCCTCAATGGGGTGGATCAGCTGCGGGACTTCACCTCCGGTGTGGACAAACTGGTCTTCGACAAGATCGTCTACGCAGGCCTGAGCGGCTCCACCCTCACCGCGGCCCAGCTGCGGGCGGAGGCCGGGGCCACGGTGGCCACTACGGCGAACCAACGCTTCATCTACAACCTCTCCAACGGTGATCTGTTCTTTGATCCCGACGGCACCGGCGTTGTCGCGGCCACGCAGATCGCCAACCTGAACCGCTTCAATCCGGCCTTCCCCTCGGATGTGGCGTCGGCCAACGCGGTCTTCCCCAACCTGGTCAGCAGCGATTTCTTCCTGATGTGAGCAGCCCTGGAAGCGTAATAAATCATACTGGATTTTATTGCAATTGAGAATCAATTACGGCGGTTGCTTTATTCGTCTGGCACAGCTAATTCCTTATTGGATAAGCTTTTCCGCGTGGAGAATGTACCAGACTAATCCTGAATCCGCCGTAGTTATTGAGAATATGGAAGGCAATTATGAGCGTTTCAGAGACTACATTCTCAATAAGTTGCCACAAAATCTCGGCTTAATGAGAACCAGAAAATTTCAGGACTCACGGTTCGCTCATTTGAAAAGCGTTTAGCACATTGACACTCCCGTCGCTAAAAGCGAGGGATTCTTGGTTCCGCCGAGTTTCCTTAATCTGGCAGGACGTATCCAACATTCGCCAGGGGGGGGTTTCGGTATGCTCTACCGTACTTAGTCCTCTTTTCAGAATATTGATAGCGGCGTTAATGTCTCTATCTTCTACATAGCCACAATCGGGACAAATCTATGTTCTTGTAGATAGAGATTTAACGCGATGTGCAACTATATTTTTAGTCTTGATTTACAAGGCTTTCAGAAATTAGCAGAGATAAAGTATCCTCTGGAACCCTGATTCTGTCGTTTTTAGTCGCACATCGCGTGATTTAGGTACTTTTTGAGCACAATTAGAGCAATTTTGACTTGTGTTGTGAGGTGGTACGGCTACCGTAGCCTTACCATATTTAGGGTTTGCTGAAAAAGTTTTTCGTGGGGGCAGGGTGTGGGCTTCGGCCGTGAGCTTTTGCGTTCGAAAAAAGCTCACGCCGAGGTCCGAACGGGTGTAGGGTGTGGGGTGTAGGGTTTTACCCATTTTCAGGGAAAAAGTCCCGGAATTTTCCCCCCGATCCCTCCAATGGCTGGCACTTTTTGATGTCCAAAAAGTCTAAAAGTCTTACCCAACAAGGTTTTTAGATTTATTCAGCCAACCCTATCTCGATCGCATTTCCTATCAGCGCAAAATGAGTAAACGCTCGCTCCTCCCCCCATTACCCACAGTTAAAAACGAAAGGAAAAAGGCAGTAAATCCGAGAGATTAAAACGATAATTTTGCTGAGTTCCACAGATAATAATCTCCGCTTGCGGCGCTAATTCGGCTATCCATTGACGACAGGCTCCGCAGGGAGTTAACTGACTAATATCATCCTTGTCCACCCCATCGATACAGGCTATAGCGATCGCCCGTACTTCTCGATCGCCCGCCGCGATTATTTGCGCTAAAGTTGCCCTTTCCGCGCACAAACTCAAGCCATAACTAGCGTTCTCTACATTAGTACCAGCATAAATCTTTTTATTTGTCAAGACCGCTGCCCCCACCCGAAAACGGGAATAGGGAGAATAGGAAAGTTTCGCCACTTCCCGAGCAGTGTCACAGAGTTGTTGTCTTTCTTGGTCAGATAGGGTCATCGGCTAGATAGCATCCGAGGCAACTTTGATTACTTCTTAATTATCGCTTTGGTCGTGCTTTGATGACATCCGAGCAAGACGGCCATTTGCCGTTGAGATAAATTTCCCTCTTGACTAGGTTGGTAGAGCAAGTTTCTTTGTTCTATGTTAAGATGTTGGTGGCTTAGTTTTTGGGATTTGTTGTTGTATTGAGCGGACAATACCTCATGAGCCTTTCTCTGTCAACTCTTAAGGAGTCGTGCGTTTCATTTTTGAATTGGCGATTTAAGATCAGTTTTGTTTAAGTATCTTTTACCATGACTTCTACATCGAACTTTCAGCCGACGATAGTCTCAGAGTTTTAGCCCACCTCGAACTCAGCCTAGTTGCTCATTTTCACAGCAAAAACTGCATCCATAAATTTATCGCCGAATTTTAGCATGGAAATTGACACACTACTGCAGCAAATTGATATTGGAGAAGACCAAGAATATGAGTTTAAATCAGCCGAGTGAGGCTTGCCAAAAGACATTTGGGAAACTCTTTCAGCTTTCGCTAATACCGATGGCGGTTACATTATTTTGGGTGTTAGCGAAAAAAAACCTAGATTAGAAATTACAGGAGTGCGTAACCCTAAAAATCTTCAACAAGAGTTTTGGGATAACCACAACAACCGACAAAAACTGAATATATCTATCTGTTCTAATTCAGACGTAGAAGTAAAAAAGATTAATGAATATCAGCTTCTCATTATTCATATTCCTAGAGCTACCCGAACTCAGCGTCCTGTATATATTAACAATAACCCAATGACTGGTACATATAAGCGAAATTATGAGGGAGATTATCGCTGTCATAAGGAGGAAATAGAGCAAATGTTTCGCGATGCCAGCAATGAACCTCAAGATTTTCAAGTTTTAGATAATTTTAATCTCAACGATATTGATCCTGATACTCTGAAAGTATTTCGCCAACGGTTCAGCAATCGCGAACCCGATCATCCTTGGTTAGCATACAATGATCAACAATTACTCCATCAGTTAGGAGGATGGCGACGAGATAGAAATTCTAGCAAAGAAGGATTAACTGTAGCGGGTTTACTCATGTTTGGACGAGAACGCAGTATTTTAGATGCTTTCCCCCATTATAGTCTCGACTATCAGGAAAAATTATCTGACGATCCTGAAAAAAGATGGACATATCGCTTAACTCTTGATGGTAAATGGGAAGCTAATTTACTTAACTCTTATTATCGTGTTTATGGCAGATTAATTAATAATTTAGATGTTCCTTTTCAATTAGACAAAGATGCCGTTCGTAAAGATGAAACCCATGTTCATGAAGCTTTAAGAGAGGCTTTAGTTAATACTTTAATCCACGCCGATCACCAGTCGTCACGGCCTATAAAGGTGGTAAAATCTATCGATGGCTATCTGTTTTCTAATCCTGGTCGTCTGAGAATTCCCCTACAGCGTCTCTATGAAGGCGGTACTAGCGATCCTCGTAATCCTCATCTACAAAAAATGTTTCAAATGCTCGGATTAGGTGAAAAAGCTGGCTCTGGATTTGGGAAAATTCTTCGTGCTTGGAAAGAACAACAATGGTTGAGTCCCCTAGTTTCGGAAAAACTTGACCTAGAAGTTACATCTGTTAATTTACCGATGACAAGTTTTATTCCCGAAGCAGTTGAAGTGGAATTAAAAAGGATTATCGGGGATGCTTACCGTCAGTTAGGTGATCTTGATAGGATAATATTAGTATTAGCGCATCAGTTTGAGGAAATTAGTAATACTGACATTCAGCGTTATCGATCAGAACATCCCAGAGATATTAGCGAACGCCTTCGTAATTTAGTTCAAAATGGCTGGTTACACCAGTCAGGTAAGTGTCGGGGAACACGCTACACCCTACCGAACCAGAATTTTTCAGCGCAACTTTCTCTATTACCAAGCTCCGAACATTACCCACCAAGCTCCGAACATTACCAACAGTTAGAGGCAATTGCTGAACCCATACGCAGAAAAGGCCGCATTAGTAAAGACTCGGTACGAAAAGTGATTCTTGAACTATGCTCCCAACAATATCTACCCCTCGGAACATTAGCTCAACTGCTCGGAAGAGAACCTGATACTATTCGTAATCACTATGTCAACCCGATGATAGATGAGAGATTGCTGGAGCTTAAACACCCCCAACTAAGGAACCATCCTCAACAAGCTTATCGAACAGTATCTCGATCGCATTTCCTATCAGCGCAAGATGAGTAAACACCCGCTCCTCAAATCCGAGAGATTAAGGGGACTACATCGGCAAGCCACTAATTTAGCGATCGATAGCTAACTTATCACTTAACATTTCCCTGACGATTTTAGCGGTAGCGGGGGCTAATAAAACCCCGTTACGGTAGTGTCCCGTGGCCAGAATAACGTTATCGTATCCGGGCAAATATTCGATGATGGGAGCGGATTTTTTCTCCGGTCGCGGTCGCTTACCGGACCAAGTACGCACGATCGCACCCGCGGCCAAAGAGGGACAAAAAGCGATCGCCTGTTGATACACTTGCTCTAATAGGGCAGTATCGGCGATAATTTCGCCCTTTTCGTCCATAAATTCCACCGTTGCCCCAATCCAGTATTCCGCTCGGGCCAAAGGCAGAATATGCAGGTCATTTCCTGTTAAAATCGGCTTAAAATCGGAACTTTCTAAGGGTTGCGTCAATTTTATCTGTAAAGCTTGCCCTAAAACCGGTCGGATTTCCACTGGATGGGTAAGAGTTTCGGTTAAAGCAGTGGAACCAATTCCCGCACAAAGAATCAAAAAGTCGGTTTCCTCTATACCATTGGAACTATAAACCTGGGTGCATTGCCTCAAATTAGAGCCATGAAGCTCTGTCTTCCCAAAATTTTCAACTTTTACCCCAAATTGACATTTTACCACCCTTCTTGCCGCAGCATCGACGAGGGCTTCCGTGAGCAGGGCCGGATTAATTTGATGATCCCTGGGAGAATAGATGGCACCATGGAGATGATCGCTGGCCACTTGGGGACATTTTTGGTTTAAAGTCTCTTTATCCCAGATTTCTAGACAATATCCCTGTTCTTGGCGGATTTCGGCTAACTTGCGCCAATTTTCTTCGTCTTCGGCACTCGATCGCAGTAGGACAATACCATCACGGTTACAGGGAATAGTCAGTCCGGTGAGGGATTCTAGCTCAGGAAGGAGGGTTTCGTAACGTTTTAAACTTTCTTGCCGCAGTTTCCAGGCTCTACCTTTAGTTTTATGGCTGATAATACCCATTAAAATCCCTAAAGCTGCCCCGGTTGCTCCTTGTCCTGGTTTTTTTTCATCGATGAGGGTAATTTCTAATCCTTCGATGGCGCTTAATTCGTAGGCAATGGTGGCCCCCACTATTCCCGCACCGATGATGACAATTTTAGTCATAAGACCTCTTGCAAAAATCAAAAATCTTCCTTTAGGTGAGGAGTCAGGAGCCAGTAGCCGGTCGTCAGGAGAATTAAGAATGAGCATTAATCAATTAAATGCTCTATTTAGGGATTTTACGCAATTTTATGTCTATTTTTCTCATTTTTGCCCTCTCAAAAATTAATTATGCAAGAACTCTATAAACTCTAGGGGCTATTTTTCTAGCAGCAACAGGACTAAAAAAGGTTTGAGGCTGCATCTCACATTTGCAGAAATACGGACAATCAGCAATTATCAGTGACTTTTAAATTATTACAAATATATCAGCAGCTGCGTGTAAGCATCCCACCGGAAAACTAATGCGCTCCGGGGTTTGGGGGCGGCGCCACGCCCCAACGGGTAGGGCTGTTTCATTCTCCCATCAGAATATCAAAAGTAAAAGCGATCACTATCAGGTAAAATGAGAAGTGACCGCCAACCTTTCAAATATATGTTGAGCTTAATAGAAAAACTGAAACAAGTCAAGGACTTTCGGAAAGATCAAGGAAAAAGACACCCTTTATGGATAGTATTAGTAGTAATAATACTGGGAACAATGCTAGGATACTCAGGTTAGAGAGAGCTA
>NZ_JAPZQJ010000299.1:0-1218 GCF_027530405.1 Microcystis sp. LE19-41.2A
TTCGTTCGTGGAGAGCTTTATTGTAAACTAATCTTACACAGCCCAATGTGCGCCGCAATAGCGACTCTTGTTCTGGTGTTGGGTAAAATCGGTAAGAATAGGCTTTTTCCATGTCTCATATTTTAGCATATATTTCGTAAATGTGCTAATATTTAACAGCAAAGCCGTCGTAGAACGACGGGGTTTCAGACCCAAAATTTCCGATGATCAATTTTACCTTACAGCAAGCCTTCGCCCGTCGTCATGCCCTGAAAGTGATCAGTGGGTTAAATAATTTCGATCGCTCGCAGGTTCTCTCAGTAGTTAAAGCCGCTACAGCCGGAGGAGCAACTTTTGTCGATATTGCCGCTAATGCTGACCTAATTCGGACGGTAAAAGCCTTGACAAATTTACCCGTGTGTGTATCGGCCGTCGAGCCAGAATTGTTGGTGATGGCAGTGGACGCGGGAGCCGATTTAATTGAGATCGGTAATTTCGATAGTTTTTATGCCCAAGGACGCATTTTTGAGGCGGCGGAAGTTTTAGCCCTAACCCGTCAAACTCGCGACTTACTGCCCGAAATTACCCTGTCTGTGACAGTTCCCCATCTGCTGCCCCTCGATGAACAGGTGAGACTAGCGGAAGCTTTAGTTAGTCAGGGTGCTGACATTATTCAAACCGAAGGCGGCACTAGCAGTCAACCCCGTCACGCCGGTATTTTGGGACTGATTGAAAAAGCCGCCCCGACTTTAGCGGCAGCCCACGCTATTTCCCATGCGGTGAAGGTTCCCGTCCTCTGCGCTTCCGGTTTATCCATTGTCACCGCTCCTATGGCGATCGCTGCTGGAGCGGCCGGTATCGGTGTTGGTTCGGCGATCAATCAATTGGATAATGAAGTGGCTATGGTGGCAGCTGTGCGCGGTTTAGTCGAATCTCTGCAAGCACAACCGGTCCATATTGGCAACTAGAACAATTTTTGTCTAGATACGACGGAGAAGGGGCTGTTTTCCCTTCTCTTTTTCCCTTTGTAATCAGTTATCAGTATTCGGGAGTCAGGAGTCAGGAGGCAGGAGATAGGGTGATAGGGTTTTGGGGTGATAGGGTGATGAGACAGCTTCCCTATTTCCCTATTTCCCTATTTCCCCACTTCCCCACTTCCCCACTTCCCACTGAAAAGGCTGCCATGCACTCTTAATTGGATGTGCGGGCAGCCTAAAGCCTAGTTTTTGGGGATTTAAT
>NZ_JAPZQJ010000601.1:0-17197 GCF_027530405.1 Microcystis sp. LE19-41.2A
ACCGATTTTGAGGGGGTCAATTACCTAATTTTCAGGGAAAAAGTCCCTGAATTTCCCCCTGATCACTCCCATATCTGGTACTTTTTGAGGGGAAAAAAGTCCAAAAGTCTTATCCAACAAGGTTTTTAGATTTATTCAGCAAGCCTTAATTAGGGTTTGCGGCAAAAAGTTTGTTGGTGGGGACAGGGTGTGGGGTGTGGGGTGTGGGGTGTGGGGTGTAGGTTTTTACAGCTTTTCATCTGGTCAATTACCTAATTTTTAGGGAAAAAGTCCCTGAATTTTCCCCCCGATCACTCCCAGATATGGTACTTTTTGATTGACAAAAAGTCTAAAAGTCTTACCCAACAAGGTTTTTAGCTTTATTCAGCCAACCCTAATTAATTTCTAAAAAATCTTGCAATTTTCTTAGATAAGTAGGGGCATCTTCTAACATGGGAAAGTGAGCGGTATTAGCCATCTCCACATACTGGATATTATTATTCAAATCCGCCGCCATTTTGCCCATTTTGGCAGGAATAATAATGTCTTTTTCCCCTGATACTAAAAGAGTTGGTACCTTAATCTCAGCAAATTTACCAGGCATAATTTCCACTGCCTTTTTACTCACAGATGTATAAATTGTGCCTAGGACGGCATCGTAATCCGCCGCTAAAAAATCTTCTAAAAAAGCAATTCTTTCTGATTTTGGGATCGATCGATGCAAAAATCTCGCCATAAATAATCGATCGGCAAAAGGTACTTTTAAAAACCAATCATAACGAAACTGTACCACATACTTACCGAATTTATGGAAGGCAGCAAAAGCCGCTTTATTATACTCAAAAATGCCATTACAGGTTAAAACTGCTTTGACCACTCTTTCGGGGTACATAGTAATAAAAAAAGTCGCCACCGATGCCCCCATAGAGTGACTATTGAGATAGATTTTTTCAATTTCCAAACTATCTAAAAACAAGGCCAAATCAAGGGCATATTCTTCTAAATCGTAGGAAAGATCGGGGGATTTTTCCGGCAATTTAGACCGACCAAAACCCCGCATATCGTACAATAAACAATCAAAGCGATCGCAAATTGCCGCAGCAGTTGATCGCCAATAGCGTCCCGATCCTCCCCAACCATGAATAAACACCATCACCGGCTTTTTCTCAACAGATTCCGATTGCCGAATCCACTCGTAATAGTGGGGAACACCGCGAACAGTGATTGTTTTATCGATTATTTGAGTTTTCATGATAGATGTCGTCTTCCAGATTATCCCAAATCTTAGCCAGTGCAGTTTCGCTGACTTTTTGCCAGAAATCCGAGTTTGTCTCCTCCGGGATAAGGGTGACTAAAACCCTAGTACCCTCTGGAATCGGCACAGATTCGAGGAGTTCGATCCGGCCTTCTTTGACGATCGCGGGAACGGTGTTCAGCATGGTTAACCTCGATTTTTCCCCTTAAGCGGATTCTTGACTGGGTAGAGAGGAAGGATGAACCAATAGATCCGCTGTAGAACGTTTTTCCACCATTTCGCGGGTGATTAAACATCGTTTCACGTCCTTGCGCGAGGGCAATTCGTACATGACATCGAGCATTAATTCCTCAACAATACCCCGTAGGGCCCGGGCCCCGGTTTTGCGACGATAGGCCTCTTGGGCGATCGCTAGTACGGCATCAGATTTAAACTCTAACTGTACATTGTCCATCTTCAACAGTTTTTGATACTGTTTCACCAAAGCGTTGCGGGGTTGGGTCAGGATAGCGATTAAAGCTTCCTCATCCAGGGGTGACAGGGCCGCTAGGATGGGAATCCGACCGACAAACTCTGGAATCATGCCAAATTTGACTAAATCATCGGGAGTCATTTGTTTTAATAACCCTGCCGCCACCTTATCCTTACTAGCTTGGCTATCTCCCGGTTGAATAAAGCCCATGGATTTTTTACCGAGACGCTGATCGATCACCTTATCTAAACCAACAAACGCCCCACCGCAGATAAACAGGATATTGCTGGTGTCAATCTGAATACAATCCTGATAGGGGTGTTTGCGGCCGCCTTGGGGGGGAACATTGGCGATCGTTCCCTCTAACATTTTCAGTAAAGCTTGCTGTACCCCTTCTCCGGACACATCCCGGGTAATCGAGGTATTTTCGCTCTTACGGGCAATTTTATCGATTTCATCGATGTAGATAATGCCCCGCTGCGCTTCTTCCACGTCTAAATCTGCCACTTGTAACAGACGCAAGAGAATATTTTCCACATCTTCCCCCACATAACCGGCCTCGGTTAAAGTGGTGGCATCAGCGACAGCAAAAGGTACATCGAGGATTTTAGCCAGAGTTTGAGCTAGAAGGGTTTTTCCCGATCCTGTGGGACCAATTAACAGAATATTGGATTTTTGCAGTTCGATGCTATCTTCTGGACTACCGCCACCGGCTTTTTGGGTTTGGATATCTTTGAGGCGTTTGTAATGGTTATAAACGGCCACCGAAAGCACTTTTTTCGCCTCATTTTGACCAATAACGTAGTCATCGAGGTGTTTTTTAATCTCTCTTGGTTTGGGAATTTGTTCCCAAGTGGTTTTGTTTTGGCCCGATCGCCGTTTGTTGGGACGTTCCTCCACTGGGGCGACCGGACTGGGCGGTTCCATCAATTCCTCATCGAGAATTTCGTTACACAGTTCCACACACTCGTCACAGATATAGACCCCCGGCCCGGCGATTAATTTTCGCACTTGTTCCTGGGATTTGCCGCAAAATGAACACTTGAGGTGGGAGTCGTACTTAGACATAGTTTATTTACAGGGAAGTAACGGGAACGGTAGGATCGGGCAGTTCGGGACGGGAAATCACCAGATCGATTAACCCATATTCTTTGGCTTCGACGGCCGACATGAAAAAGTCCCGTTCGGTGTCGTTAGCGATGCGATCGTAGGGTTGACCAGTGTGGTGAGCCAGCATGGTATTGAGTCTCTGTTTAATATAGAGGATCTCTTTGGCTTGGATGGCGATATCACTAGCTTGACCTTGGGCACCGCCGAGGGGTTGGTGAATCATGATCCGGCTACTGGGTAGGGACATCCGTTTACCTGCTGCGCCGCCACAAAGCAGGAATGCTCCCATACTAGCGGCTAAACCGAAACAAATTGTCGCCACGTCGGGGCGAATTTGTTGCATGGTGTCGTAGATAGCTAGTCCGGCATAAACGGAACCGCCGGGGGAGTTGATATAGAGTTGGATATCTTTTTCGGGATCTTCTGCCTCCAAGTAGAGGAGTTGGGCGACGATCGAATCAGCGACCTGATCATCGACGGGAGTTCCCAAAAAGACAATTCTCTCGCGCAAGAGTCGAGAATAGATATCAAAAGCCCGTTCACCCATGCCAGACTGTTCGATTACCACGGGTAAAACGTTAGCTAGGGAGTTTCTCCCCGTGTTGGCGTAGATAGCAGGGCGACAATTACTGGTAATTGGGTAGTCAGGTGATCTCGATTCGAGCATAATTTTTTCGGTTCCGCTATCACAATCTTAGGGGTTTTGCTTGGCTGTGGAGCTTTTATTGGCCAATGTTAAGCATCTTTAGCACTTCTGTCCATCTATTATGCCCTAAGTTTCCCCCGGTTGGCAGGAATCGGTTATCAGTTATCAGGAGATGGGGGAATGGGGGAATGGGGGAATTCAACTAATACCCCAAAACCCTAAAACCCTAACACCCCAACACCCCAACACGACTGCTAACTCCTTACGGTTATTCTTCCTCAGCCTCAGCTGCCAACAC
Organism: Microcystis sp. LE19-41.2A; assembly: GCF_027530405.1. NCBI lineage: Bacteria > Bacillati > Cyanobacteriota > Cyanophyceae > Chroococcales > Microcystaceae > Microcystis > Microcystis sp. LE19-41.2A. Next base: position 3,761 of record NZ_JAPZQJ010000601.1, read on the forward strand.
TTCCACTTCGGTGAATGCGAAGGTTTCTTCCGTTTCCTCATCCTCCCTTGTTTCTTCCTCTAGGGAACCTTTGGGGACGAGGGTGATAGTAGCTTTTTCTTTCAGCCATTCCAGGGTGTTTTCTGCCAGCATTTCTTCGGTGATCACCTGTTCCAGACGCTGCCTATCTATGTCGCGATCGGACAATTGGACCATGATTTTAGCGATTTTTTCCGTTACCGCTTCGGCACTGACTTCAATGCCGGCGACTTTAGCCAATTCCTGCACCACGAGAGTCTCTTTCAGACTTTCGATCGCATCGGGACGGGTGTTTTCCCGCATTTTGGGAATATTATCTTTTGTAAACAACTGGTTGACATCTAGCCCCATTTGTTGAAATTCCATGAAGCTTTGGGTCAAAATATGCGTCACTTCCTTTTCGATCAGCGTCTCCGGTAAATCTAAAGTCGCACCCTTGACCAATTCCTTGGTTAAAGCGTCATAAATGCTTTCTTTGGTTTCCTTCTCCGCTTGTTCTTGGAAACGTTTCTCTAAACTTGCTCTTAATTCGGCGATTGTTTCCTGATCGCTGACTTCTTGGGCAAAATCGTCGTCAAGCTCTGGTAATTCCTTTGCCTTTAACTCTTTCATCGTAATTGTAAAGATTACCGCTTTTGCTGCCACATCCTCTTTCGGATAATCTTCTGGGAAAGTTAAAGTCATCTCTTTGACTTCTTCCGGTTTCATGCCGATAATTCCTTCCACCATCCCCTCGATAAAGCGTCCTGCTTCCATATCCACCCGCAGATCTTCGCCGTCAATATCCGGGATATCTTCGCCAGTTTCGGCGGATTTTCCCCGATAATCAACGATCGCCACATCTCCCAGCTGCGCCCCGCGATCTTCCACGGGAACCAATGTCGCTAACTGTTCTTGACGCTCTTTAAACCAATTTTCCACGGATTCGGGATCATAAACGGTTTCTTCGGCAGTAACGCTCAGATTTTCGTAATCTCCGAGAATAATTGTCGGGGCCACATCCACGGAAACTGAAAAAGTCAAAGCTTTACCCGGTTCATAGGCAGCGATCAAATCCTCAAACTGAGACAATAGCTGGGGATTACCCAGGGACTGGATCCCCTCCTGTTTTAGGGCAGATTCGAGGCAATTTTCGATTAATTCCTCAATTACCGCCGCTTTTACCGCTTTAGTTCCCAATCTTTGCAGAAGAATCTGACGGGGAACCTTACCGGGGCGAAAACCGGGTATATTGGCCGACTTCGCTAAATTATTTACCACTTTCTCGTGGGTGTTTTTCGTGGTTTCGGCGGGAATTTCAATTTCTAAACCTATCTGACTGGCAGGAAGCTTTTCCTGAATAACTTTCATTGATTTTTCTAGCTCTTACGACAAGGAACGTTTATAATAGGGTGAGCGGTGTTTACGCCTGCGGTGGATCCGTCCCGCTCATGATATTCTAGGGGAATAGCTGCAGTTGCTCCCCAAGCTGTCACAATCTTTTTATTTTAGCGGTCAATGGGGTATATTTAATTTATTCCGTCCTTGGGGCAGTTAAGCCCAATCAGAAAATTTTGCTGATCAAAAGCCGATCAATCCAAGCTTGAGAATAACTCGGCGGACAAAAAAGATTTTTTACTGTAACGATTTCTTCAGACCATTATCATCACCCAACTCGTCAGGAGGTTACACAATTTGAGTCAAAAAGTACGGGTCGCTATTTTAGGGGCCACCGGGGCCGTGGGAACGGAATTACTAGAGTTATTAGCTAGTCGTCAATTCCCTCTCGCTAGTCTAAAATTACTGGCTTCCGAGCGTTCTGCTGGAAAAACCCTCGATTTTCAGGGCGAAAGTCTCCTCATCGAAGCGGTAAACGAGCGCTCTTTTCAGGACGTGGATATCGTTCTCGCTTCTGCGGGGGGAGCCACCTCAAAAGTTTGGGCGAAAACTATTGTCGAGTCGGGTGCGACGATTATCGATAACTCCAGCGCTTTTCGCATGAATCCCGAAGTGCCTCTGGTTGTCCCGGAAATCAATCCCGACAGTGTGGACAATCACCGGGGCATTATCGCTAATCCCAACTGTACGACAATTCTTTTAGGAGTGGCGATCTGGCCTCTCCACCAAGTACAGGCGATCGAGCGAGTAGTAGTTTCTACTTATCAGTCCGCTAGTGGTGCTGGGGCGCGAGCCATGGAGGAAGTAAAACAGCAAGCACAAGCAATTCTTGAGCATCGGCAACCTCCCACTAATTCCTTCCCCTATCCCCTCGCTTTTAATCTTTTTCCCCACAATACCCCGATTAATGGTCAGGGGTACTGCGAGGAAGAAATGAAAATGGTCAACGAAACCCGCAAGATTTTTGCTTGTCCAGAGCTGCGGGTTAGTGCCACCTGTGTACGGGTTCCCGTCCTGCGCGCCCATTCGGAATCGGTTAACCTAGAATTTAGTCGGCCTTTTTCTGTGGTGAAGGCTAGAGAAATTCTTCAGTCCGCTCCGGGGGTAAAATTAGTGGAAGATTGGGACGCTAATTATTTTCCCATGCCAATTGATGCTACCGGTCGCGATGAAGTATTAGTGGGACGCATTCGTCAAGATATCTCCCATCCTAACGGTCTAGAATTGTGGCTATGCGGCGATCAAATTCGCAAGGGTGCGGCTTTAAATGCCGTGCAAATTGCGGAACTTTTAGTCAAGAAAAATCTCGTCGGTTCAAGATTAGCAACAGTTTGATAATTAAGCTATCAGCCATCAGCTAGATCAAGGCGATAATAACTAGACCTCTGGTAAAAATCAAAAATTGTTGTTAGGGTTAGGAGTCAGTAGTCAGTAGTCAGTAGTCAGTAGTCAGTAGTCAGGAGGATTAAGAATGAGTAATAATCAATTAAATGGTCTATTTACAGACTTTAGGCAATTTAATCCTTATTTTTGCCGTTTTTGAATCCTCAAAAATTAATTATGCAAGAGGTTAACTAGAACGTAGGTTGGGTTGAAGCATGAAACCCAACGCCCGATTATGTTACGCCACCGCTAACCCATCCTACAAATAATTAAGTGGGTGGGTGGAATTAAATATAAGATGAACGTAGGTTGGGTTGAAGCATGAAACCCAACGCCTGATTATGTTACGCTACCGCTAAACCATCCTACAAATAACTAATTGTGCCTCCCTACTTAGGAGGATTGCCAGATTCTTTCTTTTGCCTCTTGCCTTCAGAAGTTGATAACTGATAACTGATAACTGATAACTGATAACTGATAACTGATAACTGATCAATGAGTGAAACATATTTTGGACGAGTAATTACGGCGATGGTGACACCCTTCACCGTCGAGGGTCAAGTTAATTATGCCCTGGTGGAAAAATTGGCCGATTATCTAGTTACCCACGGTAGCGATGGTATAGTGGTCTGTGGGACGACGGGAGAATCACCCACCCTAAGTTGGCAGGAAGAATACGAACTATTTAGTATTGTCAAAAAAGCGGTTAATGGTCGGGGAAAAGTGATTGCGGGGACGGGTTCTAATTGCACTTCCGAAGCGATCGAAGCGACCCAACAGGCTGCTAAACTGGGTTTAGATGGTTCTTTACAAGTGGTTCCCTACTACAATAAACCTCCCCAAGAGGGTTTATATGAGCATTTTTGCGCCATTGCCAAAGCTTGTCCCGATCTGCCAGTAATGCTTTATAATATACCTGGTCGCACGGGTCAAAATATGACCCCAGAAACGATTATTAAACTGGCAGCAGTTGATAATATTGTGGCGGTAAAAGAAGCTAGTGGTAATTTAGAACAAACCTGTAAGATTTACTGTCATACTCCTGAAAATTTCGCTATTTATTCCGGCGATGATTTTCTCACCTTACCCCTGATGACCTGTGGTGCGGTGGGAGTGGTCAGTGTTGCTAGTCATCTAGTGGGAGAAGAAATCCAAGGAATGATTCAAGCTTTCTTAACTGGAGATGCGGCCAAAGCGATCGAGATTAATTTGAAATTATTTCCCCTGTTTAAAGGTTTATTCTGTGCCACTAATCCAATTCCAATTAAAGCGGCCTTAAATCTAGTCGGTTGGGAAGTGGGGGGTCTAAGACTTCCTTTATGTTCCCTAAGTCCCGAGTTAGAAGAAGGATTAGCAAAAGTTATGCAAGAATTGGCTTTAATCTAGAAAAATACTAGAAAATTTGGCTCACTAAACTAGGATTTTTTCGAGAAATAGGTTATAATGTTAATAGCTTAACTAGAAAAAAATATAGTTTAGAACGGCTAGAAAGTATTGATATAAGTGAGTTTAGCTAGGTATTATTTTCCTAGCAAGAATTGTTCTAACTATTCATTTTTTGAGATTTCCCGTCCAAAAAAACCACCTGAAAAATCACCATAACTTACCATCAAAGGACACCTAATGAATCAAGATAAAACCCAAGCAAAACTAAAGATCATTCCCCTAGGAGGACTACACGAAATCGGCAAAAACACCTGTGTTTTTGAGTACGATGATGAGATTATTCTCCTGGATGCCGGTTTAGCTTTTCCTTCCGATGATATGCACGGGGTCAATGTAGTGCTTCCCGATATGACTTATCTAAGAGAAAATCGCCATAAAATTAAGGGTATGATCGTCACCCACGGTCACGAAGATCATATCGGTGGCATTCCCTACCATCTCAAACAATTTGATGTACCAATTATCTACGGTCCGCATCTAGCGATGGCTTTATTGCGGGATAAATTGGAAGAAGCAGGATTAGCAAATCGTACCAAATTAGAAACCGTAGTTCCCCGGCAAATGGTGCGTTTAGGTAAATCTTTCATGGTGGAATATATCCGCAATACCCACTCGATCGCCGATAGTTTTTGTGTAGCAATTCACACTCCTTTAGGGGTAGTTATTCACACAGGAGATTTTAAAATTGACCATACTCCCGTGGATGGCGAATTCTTTGATCTACAAAAAATTGCCGAACATGGCGAGAAAGGGGTGCTATGTTTATTGAGTGATTCCACTAACGCGGAAGTACCCGGTTATACTCCTTCGGAAGCTTCCGTTTATCCCGGGTTAGAGCGGGTTTTTAACCAAGCAACGGGACGGATTATGATCACTACCTTTGCCTCCTCAGTGCATCGGATTAATCTGGTGTTGAAATTGGCCCAGAAATTTAACCGGAAAGTGGTGGTAGTGGGTCGATCGATGTTAAATGTCATCGCTCATGCGCGCAATTTGGGGTATATAAAATGTCCCGACGATATATTTGAACCCCTGAAAGCGACCCGCAATTTAGCTGATGATAAAATCGTCATTTTAACCACAGGATCCCAGGGGGAACCTTTAGCGGCCATGACGCGGATTTCTAAGGGTGAACATCCTCATATTCGTGCGCGTCAGGGGGATACGATTGTCTTTTCCGCTAATCCGATTCCGGGTAATACGATCGCTGTGGTCAATACAATTGATCGCCTGATGATGCAGGGTGCTAACGTAGTTTACGGACGCGATAAGGGAATTCACGTTTCCGGCCATGGTTCCCAAGAAGACCATAAATTGATGCTATCTTTGACGCGGCCGAAGTTTTTTGTGCCAGTGCATGGAGAACACCGAATGCTGGTCAAACACGCTCAGATGGCCCAAAGTATGGGGATTCCCGCCGAAAATATGGTAATTGTCAAAAATGGTGACACGATCGAGTTAACTAGCGATCGCATTGGACTTGGCACACCAGTGCCTTCGGGAATCGAGTTAGTCGATCAAGCGGGTGTGGTTCACGAACACATTATGCAGGAAAGACAACAGTTAGCCGAAGATGGTGTGATTACGATCGCATCCTTCGTTAACAGTGAGGGACAATTAAGCGCACCCCCAGAGATTAATTTGCGCGGTGTGGTGACAAAAGTGGAAATCCCGCTGCTGAATCAGCTAATTATTCGGGCGATCGAACGCTGTTTAAGCGATCGCATCGGTGAATTTAAAACCGCCACGGGGTCCCCGGATTGGGCCGGTTTGCGGGCCGAAATCGAGACGACTTTGCAACGTTTAATCAAACGGGAGTTACAGAGTCAACCCCTAGTGATTTTTCTCCTGCAAGCGGCGGCAACGGAACCAGCGAACAATCGTACTTATCGCCGCCGCCGTCCCGCAGCTACCATGGCCTCCTAATAGCAGTGGGACAGGAGACTCCCAGACAGGAGACTCCCAGACAGGAGACTCCCAGACAGGAGACTCCGAGACAGGAGACAGGAGATTATTTTTATTTATCCTTCCCATCCCCCCACTTCCCCACTTCCCCACTTCCCCACTTCCCCACTTCCCCACTTCCCCACTCTCCCACTTCCCCACACCCCACACCCCACACCCCACACCCCACACCCCGCACCCCACTTCCCATTGATAACTGACCATGTTCCATGCTGCCGATTTGCGATCGCTGCTGACCGCCGTTGCCAGGGGAGAAATTAACCCGGAGACAGCCTTAGATAAACTTAAACATCTAGCCTTTGAACCGGTGGAAGACTTCGCTAAGATTGACCATCATCGTCAACTAAGAACGGGATTTCCGGAGGTTATCTGGGGGCCGGGTAAAACCACCGCTCAAATCGCCCAAATTATCAATGTTTTGCGTCAAAATAGTCCCGTGGTTATGGCCACCCGCATTGAAGCAGAGATAGCAGCCCAGCTACAGGAACAGGTGACAGACTTAGTTTATTATCCCTTAGCCCGCATCTGTGCCATTGCCGCAGCTGCCCCAGAAAATCCCCCAAAAGGGATAATTTCCATCCTAACGGCGGGAACTGCCGATATTCCCGTAGCGGAGGAGGCGGCGGTTACTGCTCAATTATGCGGTTTTTCCGTGCAGCGTCTTTGGGATGTGGGAGTAGCGGGAATTCATCGCCTCTTGAATCATCGCCATCTACTGGATGCTGCCGATGTGTTAATTGTTGTTGCGGGAATGGAAGGAGCCTTACCAAGTGTGGTAGCAGGATTAGTTGATCGCCCGGTGATCGCCGTTCCCACCAGTATCGGTTACGGAACCAGTTTCGGTGGTATTGCTCCTTTGTTAACTATGCTCAATTCCTGCGCGGTCGGCATCGGTGTGGTTAATATAGATAATGGTTTTGGGGCTGCCATGTTAGCCGGCCAAATTTTACGCACGGCGGCCAGATTAGCTTAGATTTTTACTCATCTCAGACTGGAAATCCTATACAGTTGGTATAGGGATAAACTACTTTGAAAAAGAAGCCGATATGCACCTAAGTGAAATTACTCATCCCAACCAGTTACATGGTTTATCACTCCGTCAATTAGAAGATATTGCCCGTCAGATTCGCGAAAAACACCTCCAGACGATCGCCGCTACCGGTGGACATTTAGGACCGGGGTTAGGAGTCGTAGAACTAACGATCGCCCTTTACCAAACCCTCGATCTCGATCGAGATAAAGTCCTTTGGGACGTGGGACACCAAGCTTATCCGCACAAACTCCTTACCGGTCGCTATAACGATTTTCACACCCTGCGCCAAAAAAACGGCGTTGCGGGCTATCTAAAACGTTGCGAGAGCAAATTTGACCATTTTGGGGCTGGACACGCCTCCACGAGCATTTCTGCGGGGTTAGGAATGGCTTTAGCCCGGGATGCCAAGGGGGAAGATTTCAAGGTGGTATCGATCATCGGGGACGGCGCTTTAACCGGGGGTATGGCCCTAGAGGCGATTAACCATGCTGGACATTTACCGAACACCAACATCATGGTTATCCTCAACGATAACGAGATGTCCATTTCCCCCAACGTCGGGGCAATTTCCCGCTATCTCAATAAAGTTCGTCTGAGCGAACCCGTCCAGTTTATCGCCGATAATCTCGAAGAACAATTTAAAAATCTACCCTTTTTCGGTGACTCCCTCACTCCCGAAATGGAACGAGTCAAAGAAGGAATGAAACGGTTAGCAGTTCCCAAAGTCGGCGCAGTGATTGAGGAATTGGGCTTTAAATATTTTGGCCCGATTGATGGTCATAATATTCCCGAATTAATCGCCACTTTTAAACAGGCCCATAAGGTCCACGGACCGGTTTTCGTCCACGTTGCCACCGTTAAAGGCAAAGGCTACGAATTAGCCGAAAAAGATCAAGTGGGTTATCATGCCCAAAATCCCTTTAATTTAGCCACGGGTAAACCGATTCCCTCCAGTAAACCGAAACCTCCCGCTTATTCCAAAGTTTTCGGGCATACTCTCACTAAATTAGCGGAAAATGACCCGCGCATTATCGGTATCACCGCCGCCATGGCCACGGGGACAGGATTAGATAAATTTCAGGCAAAACTGCCGAAACAGTACATCGATGTGGGAATTGCCGAACAACACGCCGTTACTCTCGCTGGTGGTCTTGCTTGCGAAGGAATGCGCCCGGTTGTCACTATTTACTCTACTTTCCTGCAGCGGGCTTTTGATCAGATTATTCATGATATCTGCATTCAAAATCTACCGGTTTTCTTCTGCATGGACCGGGCCGGTATTGTCGGGGCCGATGGACCGACCCACCAAGGGATGTACGATATCGCCTATCTGCGTTGTATCCCCAATATGACCATTATGGCCCCGAAAGATGAGGCGGAACTGCAAAGAATGGTGGTGACGGGGATTAATCATACCAGCGGCCCCATTGCCATGCGTTACCCCCGGGGCAACGGTTTAGGGGTTCCCCTGATGGAAGAGGGTTGGGAAGCTTTACCCATCGGTAAGGGCGAAATTCTCCGCAGTGGCGATGATATTCTCCTGTTGGGATACGGCACGATGGTCAACACTTCCCTACAGGTGGCCGAAATCCTCAGCGAACACGGCATCGAAGCCACAGTGGTTAATGCTCGTTTTGTCAAGCCCCTTGATACAGAACTTATCTTTCCCCTTGCCCAACGTCTTGGTAAAGTGGTGACTTTAGAAGAAGGTTGTTTGATGGGTGGTTTTGGTTCTGCGGTTTTGGAAGCTTTACAGGATGCTAATATTCTAGTTCCGGTCAAGCGTTTCGGGGTTCCCGATAAATTAGTGGACCACGCAACACCAGAGGAATCCTTCGCTGATTTGGGTTTAACCAGTCCCCAGATTGCCCAACAGGTTTTAGCGGCATTTTTTAGCCAAAAACAAACCGCTAACGTCGGTTAAAATCTCAAGATTAGCTTGGCCAGTTTTCCCGAAAAATTAGGGAAGACTGGTTTTTTTTGGTCTAGATAGTCAATGAAGACTGCCGGAAATAAATAGTGAGGGGAACGAACCACAGAGACACAAAGGACACAAAGATCGATCACTACTATATAAGTTAAATTTATCACACAAAGAATAAGAGAGTCCAGTAGCTTTAAGAGCATCAGCCATGAGTTGGTCATCAATGACAGTGTTAGTTCTCGTAGTATCCCTAGTTGTGTATAGTAGATTAAACCCCTTGCATAATTAATTTGTGAGGGTTCAAAAATGAGAAAAAAGGTTAAATTTTGTCAAGAAATTGCTTGAAGTTTTGTAAAGTAACTTGACTTAAAGACAGAATTGTGCATAGTAGAAGTAGGCGGAGAGAAGATTGGACGATTACAAGCAACTGAATTACCTATGGAAAACCAACTTTGGCAGCGAATCACACTCGATTTAAATATCTGTCATGGCAAACCTTGCCTTCGAGGATTGCGTTATCCTGTTGAATTTATCCTAGAATTACTTAGTTCTGGCATGAGTATCGAAGATATTTTAGCCGACTACGATGATTTGGAACGGGAGGATATTCTAGCGGCGTTATTGTTTGCCACTCGATTAACTCAGGTAAAAAGCATCTACCAAATTGCACCATGAACTTTTTAGTCGATGCCCAATTGCCAGTTCGTTTAGCCCGTTTTTTGCAAGCTGCTGGTCATGATACAATTCATACTAAAGATTTACCCCAACAAAATGCCACGACAGATACAGAAATTAACGCTCTTTCAATTAAACAAAATCGTATTGTTATTACCAAAGACACAGATTTTCTCGATTCATTTTTGATTAATCAAGAACCTTATAAGCTTCTGCTAGTGACTACGGGTAACATTACGAATGTTGAATTAGAAGCATTATTTCAGAATAATCTACCCCAAATAAAAGCACTTTTTACTCAACATTCCTTAATAGAAATGAGTCGCAACTCAATCATCGTTCATCAATAATTTTACGCGGGGTGCTGTGTATGGTTTCATCAGTTCATCTTATGGCTTCTGGCTGGGATTTAGCAGTTAATAACCGCAATGGTCAACTCGCTCTTGTGGTTGAGGTCAAGTGCAAAACCAACGTATCCCAAGAATGGGCGGCAAAACTCCGACGCAATATTCTGGCACACGGTACTTTTGCCAAGGCTCCCTATTTTTTGCTGGTCTTTCCTGACAGATTTTACTTATGGAGTAATGTTGGGGCTTTTCAGGAGCAGAGTGAACCTAGTTATATGATTGATGCCAGTCCCATTCTTCAGCCTTATTTTCAACGAGCAGGGGTAACGAATGACCAAATTAGTAGGCAAAGTCTTGAACTAATTGTTGCTTCTTGGTTGGGAGAGATTATTTATTCTGAAAAGCCGCCTGAAGCTCTCGATGATTCTCAGCGTTGGTTGATTGATTCAGGGTTGTATGCTGCTTTAGCTGGGGGAAAATTTCAGCGTGAGGCAGCGGCGTGAATATCTATGTTGAAACAAATTTTGTTTTAGAGCTAACCTTCGAGCAAGAGCAGTGTCTAAGCTGTGAGCAGATTCTGCAACTTTGTGAAACAGGACAAGCCAAACTAATTATTCCAGCATATAGTCTAGCTGAACCTCACGAAAAACTGACTCGTCAAGCAAAGAGTCGTCGGGAACTTCAACAGTTACTAGATACTGAGTTACGTCAACTTTCACGCACAGCTTCTTATGCAAGTCGGATCAAGAGTATTCAAGATATTGCTAGTTTAATGGTGCAAAGCAATGAAGAAGAACGACATCGTTTTAATAAATATCGAGAACGCCTCCTCAAGGTAGGAGAAATTGTGGCACTTACTGCTGATATTTTAATCGAAGCAGCATCTTATGAAAAGATATATGATTTAACGCCACAAGATGCTCTTGTCTATGCCTCGGTACTTCATCATTTACGACGTTATCAGCCACAGCAGGCGTGTTTTTTGAATCGAAACTCAAAAGACTTTGATAGTCCTGACATTGTTGAAGAACTGAATCAATTCAACTGTAGGATGATTCCCCGATTTGATCGTGGTTACAGTTTTCTTCAGTCGCAGTTATCGTCCTAGTAGCTGAGATCAAGCTTTTCGGTTGAGTTGAGCGCTTTAATACTTAGGAGAAAACTGCTCGATTCAATAATTTGAGCGAAACCCAACATTCTTTAACGACATCGTAAGAATCATTGATTGTGCCTCATTTCCTCAAGGTTTCCTTCCCATTTAAGCTTACCTTTAAAGGCTTTAATTTTCTCCTGTTGTTTGAGCCGAATCAAAGTCTTAAGACCCAATTCAACAACTTCTTGTTTAGTCTTTAAACCAGTAGCTTTAAGAGCATCAGCCATGAGTTGGTCATCAATGATAATGTTAGTCATCATCCTATCCCTAGTTGTGTATAGTAGATTGTTAATATACACATTATATAGGGTTTGCTGAATAAATGTGAGATGTAAGCAAGGTAGAGATTTTGTGGCTTTTCTCGCTCCCACAGGTGCAAGATTGTGAGAGAATCGTCGTTCAAAATCTTGCGTCTTTATCGGCCCGCGTCCTGTAGGGGCGAAGCATTCGGACAATAACCTATCGGTGAAACTGTAGATTTTCTATCCGAATGCTTCGCCCGTACTTTTTGCCGCATACCCTATTTAGTAGAAAACTGCTCGATTCAATAATTTGATCCAAAACCCAACATTTTTAAAGACATCGGTGCAGTTTCCCGCAAGCGTCGCTCATTTTTGATAGACAAAAGTTATTGCTGTCACCCCCAACACAAGTTTACTGTCCCACCCGCCAAATTTTGATAGTATTGTCCCAACTCCCACTAGCTAAATAGCGTCCATCGGGACTATATACTACTGACCAAACCACCTTAGAATGACCAGTAAGGGTACGCAATTCTCTTTCAGTTGCCACCTCCCAAATTTTGATAGTATTGTCCCAACTACCACTAGCTAAATAGCGGCCATCGGGACTATATACCACTGAATAAACACTACCAGAATGACCAGTAAGGGTACGCAATTCTCTTTCAGTTGCTACCTCCCAAATTTTGATAGTTTTGTCACTACTACCACTAGCTAAATAGCGGCCATCGGGACTATATACCACTGACCTAACCACATCAGAATGACCAGTAAGAGTACGCAATTGTTTTCCGGTTGCTACTTCCCAAATTTTGATAGTATTGTCCCAACTACCACTAGCTAAATAGCGGCCATCGGGACTATATACCACTGACTCAACCCCGCGAGAATGACCAGTAAGGGTACGCAATTCTTTTCCCGTTGCTACCTCCCAAATTTTGATAGTATTGTCCCAACTCCCACTAGCTAAATAGCGTCCATCGGGACTATATACTACTGATTGAACTGAGTCAGAATGACCAGTTAGGCTTTTATCTAAGAAGCGAAGACTAGATAAATCAGATATTAATAATTGAGGACTAGCAGGAAACTTTTCATATTTAAAATAACCGTAAGCTTGCGTTATTCCTACTCCTAATAACAAAACGCCACTGAGTGCTATTAATCCATTTCTCTGATTATTATTTTTAACCGGTTGTGCTGGTGTTTTTTTGGGTACAGCTACGGGTGAAACCGGCGGAGAAGGATTAATCTTAGGAATAACTGGCGATTGTTTTTGAGTTACAACAGGCTGCGGATTTGGTGGTGGTGGAGATGGTCTATTAGGAGTTATAGGAGGTAACTTTAATTGCCGTTCAATCTGATCTAAACGTTGTAAAATAACCCTAGTATTAGCCGGTCTATTCTTTGGCAATCTTCCCATCAACTCATCAATAAAATCCAACAATAACGGGTGAATATTTTCCGTTTCTTCTCGCCAAGGTAAAACATCATTAATCGGATCATAAATTTCTAAGGGATGTTTTCCCGTTAATAAATGCACAAAAGTTCGTCCTAAAGCATGAAAGTCTGATTGAATCACCGCTTGACCATGTTGTTGTTCATTGGCTGTATATCCGGCTGAGGTAATACCTGTTACCTGTTGACCTTTTACCTTTTGATGATAGGTTTGGGTTTCTTCCCTTGCTGTCCCAAAATCAATTAACACCAACTCGCCACTATTCCGCAGCATGATATTAGGGGGTTTAATATCTCGATGCAGCCAATTCTGTTGATGAATTTTATCGAGAATTAAAGTAATTTCTCTCAGCCATTTTAAGGCTCGTTTTTGACTTAACTTATCATACTGCTTTAGCCACTGTTCTAAATTAATC
>NZ_JAPZQJ010000348.1:0-7290 GCF_027530405.1 Microcystis sp. LE19-41.2A
GCCAATCTCTACGGGTATTAGACACTTTTTCGTGTAATCTTGCTATCTTCTCCTGAAGTTTTAACCAATTGCTAGAGCCTTTAGTTTTCCGTTTCAAGCGTCTTTGTAGCAATTTAAGCTTACTCTGTACTTTCAACAAAAATCGAGGGGCTTTGATTAAATCTCCCCGTGAAGTAGCGACAAAACTCTCAATCCCCGCGTCAATTCCTAAACAGGTCTTCCCTACTGTCATATCGGGAACTAATTCCGGAGATTGGAAGGAAACCGAAACGTAAAATCCCGACGCTTTTTGGATAATTCGAGCTTGTTTAGGCTCGAACCCAGACGGGTACTTCCTAGATTTCCTAATCCGAATTTTTCCCAATTGTGGAAAACTTAAGTATTCATCACCTAGAAAATTTTTCGAGAGCGCAGGAAAAACAAAACTCCGCATCTTTTTCTTAAATCTAGGAAAGCCGAAGCCTTTCGATTTCATCTGGTTAAACGCCTTATCTAAAGTTTTTAAGACTTGCTGTAAAACTTGAGCGTTAACCGTCTTTAATATCGGGTAAACTTTTTTAGCTTCCGTTAGATTTTTAGCTTGAACGAAGTAATTTGGATAGGGTTCATCCGCAGGAATTATGTACTCGGAAACTAACGAACAACGATCCGCAAGACACTTTCGAGAGTTTAACCAATCTTTCCGTTCCGAAAGAGCGTAATTATAAACGCTTTTGCAAACATCAAGAATGTGGATTATCTCCCGTTCCTGTCGCCTGTTTACCTTTAGTTTGTACTGGTAGGTAAGCGTTATCACTGTCGTTCGTTTCGTGATGTACAATTAGATTATAACACTTACCGCCTAATATGTCAACTGATTACAATCATGAATTTCGCTCTGTTTATAAACTTACCGCTCACGTCGTATTCGTCATCAAATACCGGCCATTGCTATTAACAATGAAATCTTAGCCCGACTTAAAGAAATTTTTGTGTCAACGCTCACGAAATGGGACAGCACATTACTTGATTTCAACGGTGAATCGGATTACGTTCACCTGATTATCGATGACAAACCTGACATTGCTTTATCCAAACTAATCGCTAACCTTAAAACAGTTAGTAGTCGCTTAATTAGAAAGGAATTTCCGGATTTGGCGGCCAAGTATTTCGACAATAAACCTTATTTTTGGACGGGAGGTTATTTCGTGGCTAGTTGTGGCGGCGTTACCATCGAACAACTAAAAAAATACGTCGAGAACCAAAACTCCCCAAAAGTGGAAACGCTACCGCGTTAGTTTCATTCCGGTGGCGATTTATCTCCCGTTAACCGCTACGCGGTTTAACGGGAGTCCTCTCGCTCCATTGAGATAGAGCTTCTAGGATAAAAAACCATTGAAAAGACGTGATCAACGGTTTTTTTGAGCTTAAAGCTTATCCCTATATGGGTTTAAAGCTATTTTTGTTCTAGGTTTTGTTGAGGTTCCACTAAGAGGGATGTCTAATTATATCAATTCTCCAAAATCCGGCTACAAGAGTTCGATCCCCCTGCCTTCGTCTCCCTTAAAATGGGAAAAAGGGGAAATGGGAACTTAAATTCGATAATTCGATCTGTAGTTTTGATGGGTGAGAATTGGTATTAATTAACTTTTACCCAAATACTGCGGAAATATTTTTCGGGACTATTTTTATCGATAATATCTTTACAGGGAGTATTACCAACTCGCTCGATTGTACCATCATCGCTTAAAATCTGAAAGCGATCTGGGAAATGGGGATAAAACAACAAAGCTTCTGGACGAAAACCTTCAGGGAATTGCAGTGATTCTATCTTTTCTGGTGCATCTTCTTTTTTTCCTGACCAAGTATAGAAAACGAATTGATCGCCTCCATGAAATTCTCCAGCAATAATTAAATATACTTCTAAAGCTGGCCAAAATTCAATGCTACGAATTCCTAATCCTCCCAAATCTAGCAGGATAGGATCACCAAATTCAGCTTTAGCCGTGGTTGAATTAGTAACTAAACTCTTGGGATTTTTTAGGGGTAATAAAAGAGCTTTACCGTTGGGGACAGGATTACGAAAACCGATTAAGATATTTCCGTCTGGAGTTGCCGTTAAACCTTCAATATTTAATCCTCCTTCAGCTTTGGGAGCTTTGGTTTCTGCTGTTTTGAAATCAAATATTTCAGCCAATTGAGAGTCTTCGATAATATCGCGCAATACTAACTGAGTATAAGACTCACCCACTTGAACTATACTAGAGCCGTCATCGGTAATTTTACTGGCAAAAAATTGATGACGAGGGAGTTTTCGTTCAGCATTTTTATTGCGGCCATGGGAAGTAATCCAATAGATTATGTCATTTAGTACAGTTACCCCCTCCAAGTCGATTTCTTTATTTTTAAGATTGTTCTTCACCCAACTATTAATGTCAATTGTTTTCAGGGCTTTTCCCGACTCTTGAGAGGAATAAATCCAGAGAAAATTACCTAATTTTGGATCCGCCTCATCATTACCAACAACAAATTTATTTTCTCCTAAAGCAGTGGCTGCAGAAGCATCACAAATTCCTTGATGTTTGATTTTTTGGATAATAGAAAAGTTGAGAGGTTTCATGATTGTATTCTCCTTATTAACTGGAAAAGTGAGGATTGAGAAAATTATAGGTAATAAAAGACAAAAAGACAAGACATTACTAGAAATAATCTGAGAAAGGACTGGTTTAAATAACTAATTTCTCCTAATTTCAAAAGTTTGTCGAGTGTCATAATTTATGTTAGTCCCTCCAAGACCCGATGATTCCTCCCATTGACCTAACGTCAAGGCAAAAGGTTTTGGGATCAAAGATCGGTTAGTTAGGGAAATAATTGGGGAACACTTTAACTCATTCAATAATAACTATAGATAAGCAAAAAATACTTAAATGTAACAAAAAAATACATAAGTGGGGAGGTGTAATTAAATATCAGACTTATCGAGGTTGAATTGAGCCACGAACCCCACAACCGGCATAGGTGATCAACTAAAGATGAAGTGTAATACTAAATCCGGTTATTAAAGAATGATTATTTATTCCTCCTTTTGCCTATTGCAAGAGTGCATGAGTGCCTGTCCTGATATGTAGCCTATGCTCAACGGATTTAGTGTAACCTAATTTGGTATCGACGACCGACTCCCCAAAACCAAAAATTCGTACCTCACCATTAAGATAACTGCTATAAAAACGCGGATATCACTGCCAATAGAGTTCGGTTTTACCGTTATGGGATGAGCATTAACGGGGGTAATATTCTAGGTAAGGAATTTGTATCTAGTCAGTGATGAAGACGATGTTAAAGGGGTCTTTACCGAAATTAAGCGATATTTTCCCGCCGACTGACCATCAGGACCGGGAAACTTTCACCCCCAATGCTTTTTATCCTAATTTATCGGAATGGCTCAAGCGAGCGCAACTGAAAGCGGAAAGTGAATGGTTCGCAGCGATCGCCGCTTTAGAAAATATCTTATTACAAAACCAAAATAATGCTGCCGCCGGTCGGGGTTTAATTCTCTCCGGTCCGACGGCTTTAGTCAGAGAAAGTAAGGCTTTAACGGGTTTTGAATTTGGTGTTTTTACCGTTAAAGCTTTAAAACATTTACAATGGCCGGGTTTGCAATTGCCTTCTCAGGAAAAATCCGCCGCCGATGTTTCCCCGACGGAGATTCATGAATTGCCTCTCTTGCCAACGGATCCGATTGCTAATGAAAGATTTTGTCTGGTTTTTAGCGAAAGTTTCGCTCTTTTGCTGGTTTTAGGCGAGGATCAGTGGGGTTTGTCCTCTTTTCAATTTTCCTTTGATCCCGTCCTCACTCAGCAAGCCTGGCAGCAGTTGCGGCAACGATTAGTTAATCTGCGTTATCCGCAAATCGGGACTTTAGAGGCAATTATCGAGGCTAATGGCAGTCCCTCGCCAGATTATCGTCTAGTTAGCCAATTTAGTCGCCAATTACTGCAAAATTTACCCAACCAGCCTAATTTAGACCTGAAAAAAACGAAATCGCCTATCAATGCCGAAATCACTCCGCCAAAGGAAGATAATTCTAATTTAGAATCGGGTTGTGATTTGGAATTATTGCGCGCTTTAACCCACGAAATTCGCACCCCTTTAACCACCATTCGCACCATTACCCGATTATTATTAAAACGGGCAAAAGTAACGGAAGATGTGCAGAAATATTTAGAAACAATCGATTTAGAATGTAGTGAACAAATTCAGCGCATGGAATTAATTTTCCGAGCCGCAGAATTGGGTATTAATCCTCTGGGGGATAAACCGATTCAATTAATTCCAATTGCTCTAGAAAAAGTCTTTCAAGATAGTATTCCCCGGTGGCAAAAACAAGCTAAAAGGCGCAATGTCAATTTAGAAGTTAATGTACCGAAAAAATTGCCTTCGGTAATTAGTGATCCGAATTTATTGGATCAAATGTTAAATGGAGTCGTGGAAAAATGTACTCGCAGTATGGCTAGTGGTGGCCTGTTGCAAGTACATATATCAACGGCAGGAAATCAATTAAAAATGCAGTTTCAAACTCAAATAAAATCACCTAATCTTACCCTCAAAGCTTTGGGAAAAGTCCTAATGTTTCAACCAGAAACCGGTAGTTTAAGTCTGAATATGAAGGTGACTAAAAACCTTTTTCAAGCTTTGGGAGGTAAATTGATTGTGCGTGAAAAACCCGAAGAAGGTGAGATTTTAACCATTTTCTTGCCCCTCGGACGCATTAAATAAGTTGTGATTATTCTCAATTTTTCATCTTGTAAAATAGGCAAAATTGCCAAGAGGATGCTATACTAGGGCAACAAATATTATTGATAGTTGCCATGGAAAAAACTGTTTTAATTTTAGGTGGCACTGGTCGCATTGGTCAAAGTGTAGCCCTAGATATTATTAATCATACTGCAGCTAAAATTATTATCACAGGACGCAAGGAAAAAGCCATTAAATTACTGCCAAGAATGCAGTTTTTGGCTTTGGATTTAGAAGAAATAGACAAGCTTAGACAGGCAATTAAAAATAGTGATTTAGTCGTTCATTGTGCCGGTCCCTTTCATTATCGCGATGGCAGGGTAGTAAAAATTTGCATCGAAGAAAAAGTCAATTATATTGATGTTAGTGATCATCGTTCTTTTTATCAAAAGTTAATCCCCTATCGAGAATTAGCGATAAAAGCGGGAATAACTGCCGTGGTTAATACGGGAATTTTTCCCGGTATTTCTAATAGTATAGTGCGAGAGGGAGTCGAACAGTTAGATAGGGTAGAAACGATCCGTTTAAATTATGCCGTAGCCGGTTCCGGAGGTGCGGGATTAACTGTGATGCGGACTACTTTTCTCGGCTTAAAAAAGCCTTTTTTAGCTTGGATTGAGGGACAATGGCAAGAGATTAAACCCTATACTGCTAGAGAAGTAATTGACTTTCCCGCTCCTTTGGGTAAAACTGGTGTTTATTGGTTTGATATGCCAGAAACCTATACTTTTGCTGAATCTTTTCAAGTGCAAAATGTGATCACAAAATTTGGTTCTATTCCCGATTTTTATAATCATTTAACTTGGATTACTGCCCATATTTTTCCCGATGCTTGGGTAGAAAGTTCTCGGGGAATTGAGTTTTTTTCCCAAGTTAGTTATCGCATGACAGAAGTAACCGATAAATTTTCGGGAATTGGGGTAGCAATGTTAGCCAAAGTGGCCGGATGGCAAGGGCAGCAAAAAGCAGTTTATCAAGCAACTATGCTTCACGAGAACACTGCCCAAGCAGCCGGCTGGGGAACTGGCAGCGTGGCAGAATTAATCTTAGCGGCAAAACTCCAAAAAGCCGGGATTTATCCCGTGGAACAGGTGTTATCCACAGAACTATTCCATGCTACGATGAAAAAAAGAGGTATTAAACTCGATCGCTCCTGTGCAATTGTGGCTTAGAAGATGAAAAAAATCTGGCGTTACTTAGGGCTGTTTTGTTTAGTTTTGTTACTGACTTTATCCCCCCTCCTCATGATAGCAGCCCAGAATAATCCTGCTAAACAAGGACAGGAAACACCCCTGGAAACTTTGGGAGAAGTTTTTCCCGTCATGCTTGATAATCAAGAACTTTTTACGATTCGGCAGGGAATAGGTTCTTTTTCAGCGCAAGAAAGAGCGAAATCGATTACAGACAGAATTGAAAAAATTGCCGATGACGATGTTCTTTCTCCTGAAGATTTAACCATAAAAATCGATCCTGAAGACAAAAACCCTTCGATTATTTTGGGAGATACGGTTATTGCTACTATTACTTCTAAAGATGCCAAATTACACGCGGTCAGTCAAGAAGTATTGGCCGAACGAGCTTTGGCAAAGATGAAAGCAGCCATTGTCCGTTATCGTCAAGAACGTCAACCAGATAACCTCTTAAAAGATGCAGTTTTGACGGTAAGTGCTACCTTGGCCACGGTCTTAATTTTCTGGGTAATAATTTTTATATCTTCGCGGGTTTTTCCCCAGATTCAGAGATTAATCACCTCCCTAGTTCCTGGGGTCGTATTCCAAAATTTTGAGATTATTAGTTCCCAGACAATAGGAATTTTTTCCCTAAGAGTTTTGCAATTTATCCGCACTCTGATTATTTTAACTATTCTCTATTTTTATTTAACTTTTGTCCTTCGTCTTTTTCCCTGGACTAGAAAATTTGGTGATGGTTTTCTACAATACTTTTTTAGTGCTTTGGAAGTTATTTCCCAAGAGATAGCAAAATATTTACCCAATATTTTTATTATACTGATCATTGTTTTTATAACTCACTATCTGTTGAGAGCAATTAAACCATTTTTCACTGGATTGGAAAGAGAAAATTTAGTAATTAATGGTTTCTATCCCGATTGGGCAAAACCAACCTATAATTTACTGTCACTGCTGATAATTGCCTTAGCTATAGTCATCGCTTTTCCCTATCTACCCGGATTTAATTCTCCTGCTTTTCAGGGGGTGTCGGTATTTTTAGGGGTGCTATTTTCCTTGGGTTCCACCTCTGCTATTGCTAACGTGGTAGGAGGAATTATCCTCATTTATACCCGCTCTTTTCAACTAGGAGATAAAATTTCTATTGGTGATGTTATTGGAGATGTGATTGAAAAAGGATTATTAGTCACGCAACATCTCAAAAACCGCTGAGAGGTAAGATGAAAGCCACGACAGCATCTCTGGCCTCTCAGCCTATCGCCTGTGGCTGTTAGGTAGTGTCTAGCTAGTGACCAACTTCCAGGCTGAGACTGTTCTGGGGAGCCGCCCG
>NZ_JAPZQJ010000187.1:0-9113 GCF_027530405.1 Microcystis sp. LE19-41.2A
GAACCCTTATATAGAAAGGCATTTAGCGATTTTTGTCAATTGTTTTTGCTCTAGAGCGAACTAATCAATTAAGTCTCTTGCCAGATAAGGATTTAGTCGATTTATGCCCCCCTATCGAACCATACCAAGTAACGAAGAACCAATAACTTTTTCAGCAGACCCTAATTATTAACCCTATTGCTGAATAACTATTTTAGGCTGTAGGTAGTATTCATCTTCTCTGACAACTATCTCACCAATGCCGATAAATTGAGCTTCTAAAGACTCCACGGCAACCAGAGAACCGATCATAACATTTGTATCGGTTAGATTAATTTTTCTGCCGTGAAACCAATCGATAACTCTTTCTGATGTCAAAGAAATCCAGTCTAGATGTGCCAAGGCAATGCGAGGTGAAATTAAACCCTCGGAATTAGCCATTAAAGCTTCCAGATTAATACTATCGGCTAATTGAAAACCACAGCTTTCCGTGCGAGTTAAACTGGCTAAAGTGCCACCCACAGCTAACACCTTGCCCAAATCTCTGGCCAGGGAACGGATATAAGTCCCCGATCCACAGTGAATATCTAGCTCTATTTGTGGAAATTCGCCCTCTAACCAGTCTAAAACCGTAATTTGGTCAATTTTGACCTGACGAGGCTCCACTGCGATTATTTCCCCTTTGCGTGCCAATTCGTAGAGACGGCGACCATCCTGGTGAATAGCACTATACATCGGCGGAATCTGGGCAATATTGCCAATAAATTCCGCTAAATGCGGCTTAACTGCCTCTAAAGTTAAATCGGGCCAGGGACAAGTGGCGATCGCTTTTCCGGTAATATCATCGGTATCGGTGCTGAGTCCTAACTGGATTTTTGCCCGATAAGCCTTATTTTCGGGTAAATAGGCCAGTAATCGGGTGGCAGCCCCGACGGCGATCGGTAAAACTCCCGTAGCCATAGGATCTAAAGTTCCGCCATGGCCGACTCGTTTTGTCTTAAGAATTTTTCGGACTTTGGCCACGCAATCGTGAGAAGTCCAATCGGGGGGTTTATTGAGATTTAAAAAGCCAAACATTATAAATTATGAATTATGAATTATGAAGTGGGGTGGTGGGGTGATGGGGTGATGGGGAGAATAGATAAAAGCAATCTCCTCAATTCTGAATACTGAATACTGACGGCTGATATCTAAAAATCTGACGTATTAAGTAGGGAGGCGCAATTATTTATAGGATGGGTTAGCGGTAGCGTAACATGATCGGGCGTTGGGCTTCATGCTGAAAATAGTTAAAACCCTACACCCTACACCCTACACCCCACACCCTGCCCCCACCGAAAACCTTTTGCCGCAAACCCTACTTATATAATTGCATAACTTCGCTTAAAGGTAAACGGGAACGAACACCGATAGAAAGGTCAGAAAAATGACCAAGATCATAATGATCAACGGCAGCGCGAGCAATCATAGCGGCGTTATCGGTACAGAGTTTAAGCGGCGGAAAATAGACGGTTAAATGATGATTTTTGGCGGCAGTTTCCAGATGATTTCTTAAGGCACTATTGGCCGCAACTCCTCCCCCGATCGCGATAGTTTTTAAGCCATAATCTAAGGCACAATTGATTGTCCGACGGGTTAAACTTCTGGCTACCGTATCTTGAAAACTAGCGGCTATGTCAGCTACAGGTAAATTATCTGGCTCGAATTTCTCTACTAAGCGCAAAACAGCAGTTTTTAAACCACTAAAACTGGAATCGTAGGCATGAAAACCGCCGGTTGGTAAAGATATTTTACCCTCAGGCAAGGGAAAAGCTTGCGGATTACCATCTTTAGCCATGCGATCGATTATCGGACCTCCGGGATAACTTAAGTTTAATAATCGTGCCACTTTATCAAAAGCTTCTCCGGCTGCATCATCTCTAGTGGTTCCTAATTGTTGATATTTACCGCAGGCCTGCACATGGATTAAACTGGTATGACCCCCAGAGACTAAAAGAGATAAAAAAGGAGGTTTAAGATCAGATTCAGCGAGATAGGAAGCATAGATATGACCTTCGAGATGATGAATGCCGATAAAGGGTTTATCGTGGACAATAGCGAGGGTTTTGGCTGCCGTCATTCCCACCATTAAAGCACCTACTAAACCGGGAGCAACTGTGGCGGCTATTCCATCAATTTCTGACCAAGTTAAACCCGTTTCTTGCCAAGCTTTTTCTAGACAAAAATTAATGGTTTCTAGGTGTTGTCGGGAGGCCATTTCCGGCACAACACCGCCATAGAGACGATGGAGATCAATTTGAGAAGAAACCACACTACTCAACACCAGGTTATTGTTAACAATAGCCACAGCCGTTTCATCGCAACTGGTTTCGATCGCTAAGATAATTGTCATAAATTAATCAGTAAATCGTCAGACACCCCCCTTATTAAGGGGGGATTAAGGGGGGATCCATCTTTAATTTAATTATAACCACTTACTTAATTTTGCTTAGGTACTTAATTAAAATTAAAGTTATCGTTCAGCAATTTCCATAGCCACCACCGCCGGGAGTTTCAATAATAAAAATATCACCAGGGTTCATTTCTACAGTAGCAGTGCCGAGCAATTCTTCGATAGTTCCATCGTTTCTTTCCACGGCATTACGTCCTATTTTACCAGCTTTTCCTCCCGCTAGTCCAAAGGGGGGAATCCGGCGATTACCCGACAGAATATTAGCAGTCATAGCCTCTTGAAATTTAATTCTTCTAATTACACCATCACCTCCAGAATATTGTCCCTTACCGCCACTATCGTGACGAATGCTAAAACTTTCTACTAACACAGGATAGCGCATTTCTAATACTTCCGGATCGGTGAGACGGGAATTAGTCATCTGGGTTTGTACGGCAGCAGTTCCCGCAAAATTTGCCCCCGCACCAGAACCGCCACAAATAGTCTCATAATATTGATATTCTTGATTGCCAAAAGTGAAATTATTCATCGTACCTTGGCTGGCTGCTTGAATGCCTAAAGCACCGTATAAAGTATTAACTATTGCCTGGGAAGTTTCCACATTTCCCGCTACTACGGCCGCTGGATAAACGGGATTAAGAAAACAGCCAGATGGGATAATTAAATGGAGGGGTTTGAAACAGCCAGCATTTAAAGGGATTGCCTCCTCCACAAGGGTACGAAAAACGTATAAAACCGCCGCTCTTGTCACTGCTAGGGGTGCATTAAAATTATTATTTAACTGGTCAGATGTGCCAGTAAAATCGATGGTTGCTTGACAATTATCAATATCTATGCTAATTCTGACCTTGATGACAGCACCGTTATCCAGATAATAAGTAAATTCACCATCTTTCAGGACAGATATAGCTTTTCTCACCGCTAATTCCGCATTATCTTGAACGAACTGTTGATAGGCTTTAACCATAGCTAATCCGTAGCGCTCAACCATATTATGTAATTCTCTTTCCCCCTTGGCATTAGCGGCTATTTGTGCCTGAAAATCGGCAATATTTTGGGCGATATTGCGTGCAGGAAAAGGACTATTAGTTAAGTGATTAATTAATTCTTGTTCCCGAAACTGTCCCGCCGCTACCAGCAAAAAATTATCGAATAAAATTCCTTCTTCGCTAATATGGACAGAATGGGGAGGCATAGAACCGGGGGTAATTCCACCGATATCAGCTTGATGTCCCCGGGAGGCAAGATAAAATAATATTTCCTGATTTTGGCGGTCAAAAATAGGACTAATTACTGTGACATCCGGCAGGTGAGTACCGCCATTATAAGGATTATTAGCCAGATAAACATTCCCTGGACGAATCGTCTCACCTTTATCCTGAATTAAGCTTTTGACACTATCGGACATAGAACCTAAATGGACGGGAATATGAGGAGCATTGGCGATTAAATTTCCTACCTCATCAAAGATAGCACAGGAGAAGTCTAGGCGCTCTTTAATATTGACACTTGCCGCCGTATTTTGCAGAGTAATCCCCATTTCTTCGGCAATAAATTGATAGAGATTTTTAAAGATTTCTAGATAAATAGGATCGGCAACGGTAGTTATTTCTGTGCGGTGAGAATTGAGAGGGGACATAGGAAAGTCAGTTATCAGTTATCAGTTATCAGTTATCAGTTATCAGTTATCAGTTATCAGTTATCAGTTATCAGTTAGCTGTCTATTGTCTTTTTTCTCCTCCTGTCTCGGAGTTTACCGTCTGCTCACCCAAGAGAAGATTTTTGATTTTTGCAGGAGATCTAGTTACCAGTGATCACTGGCTGTTCACTGTTCACCGATCACTGTTCACTGATAGGGGCTGACTGATATATAATCGCAGTCAGTACCAGAGGGTGAATTATGGATAAAACCAGCTTGATCGATAAAGTGCAACAAATGGCCAATAAACGGGATTATTTACTGCAATTGCGCGATAAACCCGACATTGGGGGTCTGAGATTAGACGTTAATCAAGCTCTTGAGGAGTTGGATGAATTACTCGATGAGTTTCAAGCAACTTTTCCCGAAGAAAAACTTAGTTAACTATCCGACCCGACGGAATTGAGATTTGTCCGATTGTGCTAATTTTCCCAAGTCATCGATCGCTTTGATCAGATCTTGGGAAGATATATCTTTAGGGCAGTATAGATCAAAGGCTGTAGTTTGATTATTTTTTTCCATTAGAAGATTTGCCAAGTAACTATAGGCGATAATGCGGACATAAGGGTCGAATTGTTTGATCTGAATAGCGGCGCTCTGTCCATTTAAGACAGGCATCCGTACATCTAAAATAATTACATCTGGTTGATAAATTTTCGCCAAGGCGATCGCCTGTTGACCATTAACCGCAATTCCCACCACCTGACGATGCGGCTGCTGGGAAATTAAGGTCTTGAGGACTAAAGAAGTTAGCTCGTGATCGTCGGCAATCAAGACTTTAATTGTCTCTCTCGGCTTCATGATTATTTTCCTTTCCCTAGAGGTCTCACTTGTTATCATTGTAGAGCCTGTTGATCTTTTGGACTTAACTTCACGACACTTCCCATCTCCCCATCACCCATCTCCCCAATTCATAATTCATAATTCCCCTACTCGCTTCTCTCTTTTCCCTTCTCCCCAACTCCCACTCTGCAATAACTACTGGCAGCCAGAAATACGTTCGTTTTGTATCACACTTTGTGCTTTTTGTCAAAAAAACTTTTTTTTTGCAATAAAACTACACAAAAAAAAGATCATCGTTGTCGGTGAAATTGACTAATTTACCCGTTTTAATTAGGATTACCTTGTAGGTGTGGCAAGGGTTTCAACCATTGCTGCCCAAAAAAGCACAAAATAGCCCAATATGAAATTATATCAAATCGCTGTAACCATGACAACATCGTTGTTAAATAAAAATTTTTCTCAATTAATTCTTAAGAATTTGTAAATATTGCGGAATGTTAATTTAAATATTCTCAAGCTGTTGGAGTCAATAGATAATTTTTGCTTATCTTTGTCGGAAAATAGAACTCCTGGAAAAATCCAACATCTACCATTGGGCTAGAATTCTCCGAGTCAGGAGATTATTTTTATTTATTCTTCCCACTTCATAATTCATAATTCATAATTCCCCTTCTCCCCCACTGTTGACTTAAAACCCCCCACTGATCACTGAAAAAGGCCTAACTTTGGGCAAAAATCTGGTTTGTGTCCCCTCTTAGCGATAAAATTTCTACATCTGGACCGTCGAAAAGTATAAGTTTTGTAAAGTAAAATTAAGAAGGGAGACAAATTTAAGATAGCCAACTTATGGAAGTAACTTTTACCGCTGCCGAATCCCTAGAAATTGTTGTTGCTGAACAAACCATCCCGATTCAGCATTATCTGCGTCAACCGCAAAGATTAGTACAGGCTATCGTTGAGACTAACTTAACGGAACACTTGTCCGAGAATCGGTTTCGCCTAAAAATGCGTCCCCTAAACTTCTTGAATATGTACTATTTTCAGCCCACGGTTATTCTTAATGTCTGGGCCACCTCTGAGGGGACGATATTTTTGCAATCAGAAGACTGTCAGATCAAAGGTATTGATTATATCAACGATCGCTTTAGCCTCAATGTTAAAGGCAAACTCGCTCCTGTGGAAAAAAATAATCAAACCTATCTAGCGGGAAAAGCCAATCTTGAGGTGAAAGTTGCCCTACCACCGCCATTATGGTTAACCCCGCGTCCGCTGTTAGAAATCGCCGGTAATAGTCTCTTAAAAGGGGTTTTATTGCGGATTAAACAGCGTTTAATGAGTCAATTGTTGCAAGATTACCAACAATGGGCCAAACAGGACATTATTGCCCAAAATTACCCCGAAACCATTCTCGATCTCTCCCTTAGTTAAATAAAAATATGAGTTGGACAAAAGTATTATCTGTAGATTCCCTTGTCCCCGGCGCCCGTCAAGTGGTAAAAGTGGGGGACAGTTCCATTCTCTTGATTAACAATAACGGTCAATTCCACGCCGTCGGTAATCGTTGTCCTCATTTAAAATTATCGATGACGAAGGGCCAAATTACCGAGGATGGCGCGATCGTTTGTCCCTGGCATCGTAGTTCTTTTGATCTCTGTAGTGGTGCTGTCAAAGACTGGATTACCTGGCCCCCTGTGGTTAACAAAGCGATGGCGGCAGTTTCTCAACCCCAAGCTTTACCCGTTTATCCCCTTCGCATCGAAGACGGCAGCATCTGGATAGACGCTTGACATCCTCACCGAGGGGGGTTTTGGGCAACCTAAAGAGCAGTTGCTTTAACCGACAATGGTTAATCTTTGAGAATGCCAAACGCTACCTCGCTCCCTTCCGTAAAAACCCAGTTATGGATTGTTCCCCTACCCCGCTCCTAGGGTTGATTCCAGGTAGGGTTGATTCCAGGTAGGGTTGATTCATGAATCAACCCTACCCCGCTCCAGTGATCCCCACTCTCCTGTATATTTTTTAAACAGGATTGCGCGAGGTCATTCTGTTATTCTGACTTCCCCTCCTGACGACCGGCTCCTGACGACCGACTCCTAACCCCACCAAGAAACTTTTTCAGCAAACCCTAATTGGTTCCGTTTAAAAGTTGAGAACGAAGCAAATCGATCGCCTCTAAATAACTCGGCATCGGTTCATCACCTAACAGACAAGCACTGCGATCCACGCTAATCATATCATCACCCCAAAACACTTGACCGAGAGGAATAGATTTTCCTCGATCCGGTCGCCAATTGCTACTAAAATATTTAAGATTAGCGTCCACCACTGCCCCATCAAAAAGATGACCGATACAAAAATAAACATCCTGTAAAATTAGCGGTACGGAAGGGCGATGTAATTGCCCCCGCGAGTTGGGACTACGGGCTTTATAATGACTACGGGGAAAGAGTCCATAGAGATTTTTTAAAGAAGCAGAAATCAGGGGTTTATCCTTTAAATGGGTGCGTTTTAAGGTTCCAATCGTGATCCGACAATCCACTTCTTCGATAATTTTAGGGGCAAACATCGAGGGAAAACGGACAGGAAAAGGGGAAAGATTCGGATATTCTTGCTGGGGTAAACTATCAGCATCAAGAATAGTTATTCCAGGATCGAGAATAGATTTTACTCCCAAAATATCGATAATTTCTCTCAAAGAAATAGCCGAACATACTCCCTCTACCAAGATAATTTCTGCTCCGGGATTTACCCCTCTCAATCCCCGCAAAACTTGACTTAATACCGGCAGACTAACCGTTACTGGTGGTGGCACAGGATAACCTAAATTAGGTTTAATTAAAATACGTTTAGCTGTGATAGCTGCCGGGGGAGGTTGATAAACAAAATCCGCCATAGCTGAATTTTTTACCCCGGCAGTAATTGAGGATTGGGTAATCATAGAAAAGAAAATAAATCAATGGGAAATTGACAGATTAGCCAGATCATTTAGGGAGTTCACCTGCTGTAAAGCTTGCCAGATTACCCCGGAATCGGCCCCAGGAAAATGGCTATTTTCACTAATATAACGCTTCCAGGCCTTAGTTCCGGGCTGACCGGCAAAAAGCTGTAAAAGATGTTTGCTGATCTGGTGTAATTTATAACCTTTACTCACCCACTCATCGATGTAGGGAAGCATTTTTTTGATTACTTCTTCCCGGGTAGGAGGAGTAACCGATTCCCCATAAAAATCTCGATCGACTGTGGCAAATAAATAGGGATTATCGTAGGCTGCCCGACCGATCATAACTGCATCTACTAATTGTAAATGTTGTCTAGCCTGTTCTAAATTAATGATACCGCCATTAATTTCAATAAACAAATGGGGAAACTGATTTTTTAGGCGATAAACATCATCGTAACGCAGGGGGGGAACGGTGCGATTTTCCTTGGGACTTAATCCCTGTAACCAAGCTTTCCGCGCATGGATGGTAAAACGTTGACAACCCGCATCTGCGACAATACGGACAAAATTGGCCATATTTTCGTAACTATCCTGATGATCAATGCCAATTCTCTGTTTTACAGTCACGGGAATCGATACAGCTTGATTCATTGCCGATATTCCCCTAGCGACTAATTCCGGGTTAGCCATCAAACAAGCGCCGAAATTGCCCTCTTTTACCCGAGAACTAGGACAACCCACATTGAGATTTACCTCGTCATAACCCATATCTTCGGCTATTTTAGCGCATTCTGCCAAAAGATAGGGATTATCACCCCCTAACTGTAAAGCTAGAGGTTTTTCTGCTAGGGAGAACCCCAGCAACTTATAGCGATCGCCGTGTTTGATCGCCATCGTCGTGATCATTTCCGTGTAGAGAAGGGGACGACGGCTAATTTGTCGCCAAAAATAGCGAAAATGGCGATCGGTATAATCCATCATCGGCGCCACACTTAAAATACTGCCCATTTTCCCCTTGATTTTTTCGCTGATCGGGACATTCTCTGGTGAACCCCAGAGAATAACCAGTCTTCCTCTCAACATATTTTAAAGCTTTTTGGTAAGTAGGTAGGCGTTAAAAATTATCAGACACCACCCTTATCAAGGGGGGACTAAGGGTAGGGTTGATTCATGAATCAACCCTACTATGAATCAACCCTAGGACTAAGGGGGGATCGAACCTAAAATCTATTTTTAATTTAATTATAACCAGCTACTTA
>NZ_JAPZQJ010000504.1:0-9238 GCF_027530405.1 Microcystis sp. LE19-41.2A
GTTGAAGAATTGGCTCTTTCTTTGTCAATAGAGCTACTCTATTTGCCGTCTTATTCGCCTAATCTAAATTTAATTGAAAGGCTGTGGAAATTTGTCAAAAAGAAATGTTTGTATGGTAAATACTATGAAAACTTTTCTGACTTTTCTTCAGCCATTTATGAATGTTTGAATGATGCCCATTTGAAACATAAAAAAGAACTGGATTCCTTGCTGACTCTACGATTTCAGAAGTTTAATAAATCTCAGATTATGAACGTCTAAAGTATAACTTATTTGTGCCTTAAGTCCTTTCCTGTATGAATTTCAGCTACTTTTGAGCGTAGGCACTCTCATCGAATTTTATTTTAAGTTAATTATTTGCATAACAATTCCCGAAGAGCCTTAAATTCCCTTGTTTCCACCACCTCCAAGCCGTTCGATAACTTATTCCTGTTTTTTTGCTTAGTCTGATAGTTTTGTCTGTGCATACTACTATTAATGACTATATCTGACCATATTTGTATTGAAACTTTACAATATTAAATCCGTTGAGGCGTTGGGTTTCATACTTCAACCCAACCTACGTTCATCTTATATTTAATTCCACCCACCCACTTAGTAATTATCTTCAAAGTTTGGCGGCAAAAATAAATAGCTAGGCAGTCAACTTGATTCTTTTGGCCAAGTCAAGGCCAAACCCCCTGAATACCAATCGGCTCTCTTGGTTTAGCTGGGTTAGAATCTAGCCTAGCCTATACTTTTTCTCAGGTTATCCCAGAAGGATTAAGGATAAACCACAGAGGCACAAAGAACACAAGGACAAGAGAGCCTACAAATCTAGACAACTTGATCAAACCTATGCTAGTCTCTTGAATACTTAATAATATCTCCCTAAACAAGCAATAGATGAATTCCCATTTAATCAAAGTTCCCTTTGTTGATTTAACTTGGCAAAATCAGCCCCTACAAGCAAAAATTACCGAGGCAATCCAAACAGTTATCGACCGAGGAGATTTTGTTTTAGGCCAAGCTTTAGCCGAATTTGAAACCGCCTTTGCCCAAGCTTGCGGAGTCGAGTATGCTGTGGGAGTAGCTTCTGGCACTGCTGCTCTTGCCCTGGCTTTACAAGCTTACGGCATCGGTGCCGGGGATGAAGTGCTAGTCCCCGCTAATACCTTTGTCGCTACCCTCATGGGTGTTATTCAAGCGGGGGCCAAACCAGTTTTAGTTGATTGTCACCTCGATACGGCCTTAATTGACCTCGCGGCGGCTGCCCAAAGAATTACCCCCAACACCCGCGCCATTCTACCCGTACACCTGTACGGACAGATGGTATCACCCCAACAATTACAGGATTTTGCCCGCAGCTATAATCTGATTATCTTTGAAGATGCGGCCCAGGCCCATTTAGCCAGTAGAGAAGGTTATCGCGCCGGCAGTGTCGGTGTGGCGGCGGGGTTTAGTTTTTATCCCAGTAAAAATTTGGGTGCTTTTGGCAATGGCGGAATGTTAGTGAGCAATGATCCCGAAATTAGCCAAAAAGCCCGCGGTTTAAGAAATTATGGCGCACCGAGCAAGTATTTCCACACCGATATCGGCACTAATAGCCGTTTAGACAGCATACAAGCCGCCATTTTAAATGTTAAATTACCCCATCTGGAAGGCTGGAATCGCTCCCGTCAGCGAGCGGCAAGACAATACGACAGGCTTTTGGCTCCTTTAGCCGATCAAGGTATTTTACCCGTACGAGACGAAACCGAGACCGGTCATGTCTATCATCTCTACGTTATTCGCATTCTCCCCCATTGTCCGGTTGAGCGCCAACAACTACAAGAACAATTAACTGCCGTCGGTATTCAAACCGGCATTCATTATCCGATTCCTTGTCATCTGCAACCGGCCTATCGCTACCTCGGTTATCAACAGGGAGACTTTCCTAATGCAGAGATTCTCTGTGAAGAAATTGTCTCTCTCCCCATGTACCCCGGCATCAGCGAGGAGCAAATTGAAATGGTTGTTGAACAGATTACTGCGATCATCGGGTAACATAAATTCAGAATTTGTCACTAAATCGCTCCGTCCTATGGGTATTAGTCCTTCCCTATCCCCCGTCTCCCACAAAAATCGGCAATCTTGGCTGATGATCGGTTTCTTGGCGGTTATCTATGGTCCGGTGATCTTTCACTGGTACGATGGTTGGCTGAATAAATCGATCGGCATCGAACACGAATACTTTAGCCACGGCTTGATCGGCCTTCCCTACGCCGCCTATATTGTCTGGCAGAATCGCAAAAAATGGCAACGCCTCGAAGATCGCTCCCACCCCCTAGGAGCGTTTTTGTTAACCCTAGGAGCGATTTTTTATCTCCTCGGTTCCTCCCTTTGGGTTAGTATGTCTTTTCCGATTATTTTAGCGGGAATCTGTCTCTGGTTAAAAGGAACAGAAGGTTTTAAATTGCAAGGATTTCCCCTACTTTTAACAGCCTTAGCGACTCCTAATCCTATCCCCTACCTGATTGCTCCCTATACCCTACCCCTACAGGTTTTTATTGCCGCTTGCGCTGGTTTTATTCTCCAGCAAGCAGGCCTAGATGTCTCCGTTGACGGTATCTATATAGCGGTAGAAGGCAGGATGGTGGAAGTCGCTCCCTACTGTGCGGGGCTGAAAATGTTATTCACCAGTCTTTACGTCACCCTCCTGCTGCTCCATTGGACTGATACCATCGAAAACGGTCGTAAAACCCGCTTTATGCTCCTCAGTGCCTTTGGAATTAGTGTCGGGGCTAATATTGTTCGTAACGCGCTTTTAGCTTGGTTTCACGGCACAGGACAAGAGGAAAACTTTAAATTACTCCACGATAGCTGGGGGGGTGATTTATACTCGGTCTTTATGTTATTACTGATCCTTTTGGTCTTCCAAATCATGCAGTATCGCGAGGCGGTTAAGAAAAAGTCCCTAGCTCAAGGGGAAGGTAACCAGGATGATTAGTCAAAAAATTCCAGCCGAGGTAACTTTAGTGTTAGATAAAGTCAAAAAAAAGCTCCCGGGTAATTATTTACTGCTGTTGTGCCTGCTGCTGCTATTGATTGTAGGGGGTATCTTGCCCAATTTAATTTCTGGCCAGTGGTCTTGGGTGGATCAACCGAGAATCAGTAATATGCAGAAAATGCTGGCCCTACAAGAATCGGGAATCAAGTTCTCTGACCTGAAAACCATCGATCAGCAGCAAGGACAAATCGGTGAGGGAAAATGGTCGGTACAAGTGGTGGAAACTCCTGAGGGCAAGAGGATCACCGTGCTTTTAAAGCCACAGATCTACTATAAAAATCAACCAGGATTAGAATGGTCGGATATCACTTCGATTAGTCGTTGGAATCAGGGGGAAACAACCGAGCTATTAATCCCCACCCAGTCGGGAGGAAAGGCCAAGGCTCGATTCTATCGTGCCTGGACACAAAATACCTTTGCCGTGGTGCAATGGTATGCTTGGCTAGGTGGTGGTCATTACGATCCCTCTGTTTGGTATTGGCTTGACCAATGGGCGCAATTAAAAAGACAGAGAGTACCCTGGATAGCCGTTTCCTTGCTGATTCCCTTAGAACCGACGAAAGAACTGCAAACTCTCACTCCCTTTGCTCTCAATCTCGCCAAGGAAGTTCAAAGTTACTTAGAACAAAATGTCTTAAGTCAATTAACTTCTCTGCCTGAGACCAAAAAAGAAAAGTAGTTTTTCTGCTCCCAACTATCTGTTTAAAAAAAACTAGCTCAAGGCACTTTTCTAGTCCTTAATAGCTTCTTTGTTCCTCTCCCACTAGATAACTCTCAGAAAATAAATTGATATATCTGTATGATTCTACCAATGCTCAACAAGTTTTTGCCAGTTAGTTTATTCAGAACCGGGGCCATAGCCTTATCAGGGTTTAGTCTGACAGGGTTCTTATGGGTAATTCCCTCCGAGAGCCTCAAGGCCCAGGGTTCTTTGTCCATACCCCAGACTCAACCCGGAACTGGGTTGGAATTTTTGCCCCCCGAACCGCCTAATCCCACCTTTCCTGAAAACACGATTCCCCCTACCGGCTACAGTCCTCCGGTTTACTCTCCCAATAATCGCCAATCCCGACAAATTCAGTCCTATCGACTCGATATCGGCGATCAAATTACTGTCTCGGTTCCCGATTTTCCCGAATTTAATTCCACGGGGCCAGTGGATCCCGATGGTAATTTTCTGGTGCCGATTTTAGGGCGTATTCCGGTGCTGGGCTTGACTTTAGACGAAGTGCAAACTAAGATCCGCCTCGAATTGGGGCGAAAATACCTGCGGGAGGAACCGGAAGTGATTGCTGTTTTAACCACTGCCCGTCCCGTCCAGTTAACCATTCTGGGAGAGGTACAGCGACCGGGGTTTTATAGTGTTGCTCCTAATACTCCCCTAGCGCAGGTACTTTTGGCGGCGGGTGGCGGCACCCCCAGATCCGATCTGCGTTCGATCGTTGTCCGTCGGGTTTTAGTCGATGGTACAGTATTAGAGGAGAAACTTGACCTTTATACTCCCTTAATTAAAGGGGAACGCTTGCCAGATATGCGTCTGCAAGGAGGTGATGCCGTGATTGTTTCCAAGTTAGAAGTCGGCCAAGAGACGGGATATAATCGCACACTGGTGGCTAGAACCACCCTCGCCCAGCAGAATATCACCGTCAGGGTTTTAGCTCCCTCAATTCCTTCAGGAATTTCCCTGAGAAATGTTTCGATTCCTAATGGCAGTAGCTTCCTTGATGTGGTGGCTAGTTTACCAGTTTCCGATCGCCTGCGGATTAATGTCAATGAAGTGTCCCTGCTCCGTTTTGATAGTGCCAAAGGGGGAATTGTTAGTCAAACTTTGAGTCCGATAGCGGCAGTTAGGGGAGATATCTCCCAAAATGTTCCCTTAGAAGATCAGGACGTAATTATCGTCACCCGCACCCTGTTAGGGGAGATTTTCGCCGCTTTTAATATCATTACCCAACCCATCCGGGATATTTCCAGTTTTACCAATACAATTCTCGACTTTGGCAATCAATTCAATAACTTCCAATAATTGAGGGGCAACTTGCTCCCTTCACTCCTTAACACAACTTCATAAGCTAGGATTTCAAGGGCGAGAATCACTCTTGACCGCTAAAATGTAAAGAATCTGGGAATACATTAAAAAGCTATGGCTCTACCAATTGTTAAACGATTTCTCATCTCGCTAGATCAGAACAAATTTGTGGGAATATTCGTCTTCCTCGTCTGTTTAGGCGGTTCTGTGATCTTTGCTTTCCTACCCGATCCTGAGAAACCCCCCACCTTTTATCGGGCGGTGGGACAATTGGCCTACCGGGTGCCGCCGCCGGCTTTTACCAGTACAGGAACCCAACTGCAAGAACAAGGGCGGGCTATTGATCGCGATTTACTGCTGTCTCCCCGGGTATTGGTCAATGCGGCCAAAAAATTGCAATTTAATCAGGAACAGATGGTTAAAATTCGCGATCAGGATTTAAAAATAACCTTCCCCGGTGAAGCGGAGGGACAAAAAAATAATAGCGACCAACCCCAAGAGGTACTTTTAGAGTTAACGGCCGACTCCCAGTCCAAGGCGGAGTTAATTCTCGAAACCTTGATGAAGGAAATGGTGGAATACAGTCGCTGGCTGAATACTTCCCAGTTACGCGCCCGCATAGAAGCTCTCAGTGTCCGACTGAACGAAGTCCAAAAAGATTTAACCAGAGCCGAAGAAAAGTTTTATCGCTACATTAGTACCCAGGGTTCAGATTTATTGGCGATTCAAGACGGGAGTTTATTCACCGCTATCACCAGTAGTCAACAGCAACAGCGAGAAATTCGCCTAGAACTGCAAGGCATTCAAGGACAGATTAATAGTCTGAGTGAACAACTCGATTTAACCCCCGATCAAGCTTACACCTCCTCAGCCCTTAGTGCCGACCCGATTATTGCCAGTATCCGAGCGCAGATATTGGACACGGAAGCCCAATTGGAGGGACTACAGAAGGATTTACGTCCCGAACATCCCACCGTCGTTAAATTACGCAAACAACAGCAAGTTAACGAATCTCTCTTACAAAAAAGAGCCGCCGAGGTGATTGGAAAAGATGGCGTTCTTACCGCTCTTCCCAGCAGTCGCATCCGTCAGCAAAGTAATCTCGATGCCACCCGTCAACAACTAGCGGCTCAATTAGTCACCCTGCAAACCCAGCGCGAGGGTTTAATGAAACAATTAGAGTCCTTGGTGACTCAGGAACAGCAATTACGCTCCCAATACGAGAAATTCCCCGATAAACAGCTACAGCAAGCTCGTTTAACCCAAGCTGTCGCCTTTCAACGGGGTATCTACGAGAATATTCTCAATGCTCTGGTGGATGCTCAGGCCGCAGAAGCGGAAACCGTGGGTAGTCTCACCGTCGCCCAACCGCCGGTTGCTCAACCGATCGAACAGGTGTTTAACCGCAAGAATCGTACCTTGATTCTCTTGGTGGGTGCTGGTTTGGGAACTTTAGCCGGATTGGGTACGATTCTCCTGTTAGCAGTGATCGATGATCGCCTGCACAGTCCCCAAGAATTGCGGGAAGCTTTGGTTAGTCGGGATATACTACTCTTGGGACAATTGCCCATTGTCCGGAATTTAGAGGGCGAGGAAATCGAGCCGATTCTCGCCGATGCTAATGCCAATTATCTCCCCTACTACGAACGTTTACGCAGTACCCTGCGACTTGTTGGCGGCGGCGAAACGGTGAAAGTGGTTGTTGTCACCAGTATTACTGGCGGAGAGGGGAAAACCGCCACTGCCTATAATCTGGCCATCGCCGCCGCTTTAGCGGGCCGACGGACTCTGTTAGTAGAAGGAGATCTGAGAAGTCCCTCTAAGGCCGAAGAAATCGGAGTCACTCCCGATCCCAATTCTTTCCGAGAACCCCTACTTTACTACGGGGCAAAAAGTAAATCGATCCGGCTGGCCCCAAATATTGAAAACCTTTCCATTTTGCCTAGTCCCGGTCCGCAAAAACAAGCGGCAGCTATCATTGAATCGAGCGAATTACAATTAATTCTCAAAGATTCTCGCGGCCGTTTCGATCTGGTGATTGTGGATACTCCTTCTCTGTCTAGCTGTAATGATGCTCTTCTCTTAGAAGAACTAGCGGACGGGATTATTCTGGTAACGCGCCAGGGCATAACTCGTTCTAGTCTCTTGAGTGAAGCAACTGACCAGTTAACAGAAGCGGAAGTGAAAATTTTAGGGGCGGTAATTAACTACGTCGATATTACACCGACTCTCAACACCGCCGAACCGGAACTGCCGCCTTTGATAGTCCCCCCAACACAGGAAAAAACAGAGACGGAAGAAGTAAAAGTAGAGGTGTAAATGGGGTTACTTATGACAAAATCTTCTGGCTCGATCGAATTGTGGTTCTTGCCAAGAAAAAGCAAAATGACTGATACTATCTATGCTGGGAAAAGCTAGGCGAATCGCTGCCATTTGCACTTCTAAGGAGGGACGATTGTTATAGGGTTGTCCCCATAAACCCGCTAAAGCTGGGATAACAGGAGTTTGATTTCCCCTGCTTGCCACTACTCTTTTGATCTGATTAACCACACAGGTAGTATCGTTACAATTAGCGTAGGACATGGGATGCCATTCTAGGGAAGGAGGAAAACTATCCCAAGCTTGTAAACGGGAATCAAAACCTTGATTACCCACAAGACGATTCCCATCGGGAAAAAACACTGCTCCGGCGGGAATTCCCTGACGTTCCACTAGGGCAGAAAAATAACTAATATAATCAATTACACCCTGGGCAGCATGGGCAACCGCTAGGAACCAAAGTTCTAATTTGAGGCGATCAAAACGACTTTTAACTGATTGTTTCATCTCCTCTTCTAAGGGGATTCTACCCTGCCAAAGAGGGGCGGTTTCTTGGGGATAAAGGCGATCTGCTTCGACGATATCATGGGGGGAAATTTGGCCACGAGTCAGATAGCGTTCGATTAAAAATTTGCCCTTATTATTCAATCCTCGATTAATTAAAGCTTGTCGGGATGCGGGACTAAAAATCCATAAATCTTGGACATTATCGGCAACGGAATCGACTCCTGTTCCTCTCGGATAGCGAATATAATCAAATAAAACTCCATCGGGACGACGTTGTAAAATGGCTTCTAGGAGAATTAAATAATCCTGTCGCGCTTGATTACTGTAGGGATCGACAAAAGTTTGGGATCGATCATCGACAAAAGAGGTGCTATCCTGTCCTTTACCATTGCGTGCTAACACCTCCTGTCGCTCGGGTTTTAAGCTATAAGCATAGCCAAAATTGAGGCTAAATAACCAAGCATACACCTTTAAACCGCGTTTATGTCCCTGTTCAATCGCCTGTGCTAATAAATCCACATTTCCAGCACCGGGATTTTTAATCACGCTATCCCAAACCGTGGGATTATTGTTAGGAGGTAATAAGACTTGACCATCGGCAAAAACTTCCAGATAAACTATATTATAACCTTTGGCCACGATGCGATCGAGGATACTTTCTATCGATCCTGGACGGGTATCACAGGAGTAAAGACGTAACCAGATCGCTTGTTCCTGTAACCAGTGTCGGGAACGACAAAAGCGCAATTGTTCAGCATATTTCTGCAATAAAATGTTATATTCTTGGGGGGAAGTTTGACGCAGATTTTCTTGTTGTTTGATTTCCGATTCGGAGAGTTGACAATTATCATTGACAGCGAGGCTAGAGTTAATCCCGAGAGGACTACTCCAGAGGATTATAGCGAGGAAACAGGATAGCGATCGCAGATAATTGACTTTCTTTAACATAGTTGTTCACGGCAAAAGTAGCAAAGGAGAAATTTTCTTAGTTTGCTATTTTTTTAGCCCTCTTCTAGAACTCTAGCAAAAGTCTTACAGTCTCTAAACTCTAGCTCTCTTATCGGGTAAGCCTTCAACTAATTTCTAAGCGCAAGTAGAGAGTTGATAGACTGTATTTGGATTATACAGCGAAAGTCAATATGTTTAGATTACCTCGTTGCAAGGATCTCCCTTGTAACGCATTTCCAGAGGTTCTAGCTCTTGTGTAACCCCCCAATATCTGGCTCTTCGGTTTGTGTTATGCAATGGACGGGGGTTATAAGGGATGGAACCCTTATAGAGAAAGGCATTTAGCGATTTTTGTCAATTGTTTTTGCTCTAGAGCGAACTAATC
This sequence comes from Microcystis sp. LE19-41.2A, assembly GCF_027530405.1. Lineage (NCBI taxonomy): Bacteria > Bacillati > Cyanobacteriota > Cyanophyceae > Chroococcales > Microcystaceae > Microcystis > Microcystis sp. LE19-41.2A. The sequence goes on from NZ_JAPZQJ010000504.1 coordinate 9,217, forward strand.
AATTAAGTCTCTTGCCAGATAA
>NZ_JAPZQJ010000662.1:0-1452 GCF_027530405.1 Microcystis sp. LE19-41.2A
ATTACCTTCAACTATACCACTGCACCCATTAACGCTACCGCCAATGTAGATTACACTAGCAAAACCGGAACTATCACCATTGCACCTAATACTTCCACCGCTACTATTAGCATTCCCATCCTCAATGATAACCTTAATGAAGCCGATGAAGCCTTTACAGTAACCCTGTCAAATCCCGTTAATGCTACCATCAATCCCGAAGGAGGAATAGGAGAAGTTATCATTACTGATACTTGGCAAACCAGTCTCACTCGCACCTTACCCAACAATGTCGAAAACCTCAGACTAATTGGCAGTAATAATATTAATGGTACAGGTAACGCTGGTAACAATAATATCACTGGAAATAGTGGCATTAATCAAATCAATGGAGGTGCGGGAATTGATACTTTAACCGGTGGTTTAGGTGCAGATACCTTCGTCTTCCAATTTGGCCAATCTACCATATCAACAAGCGATCGTATCACAGATTTTGCCATCAATAGTGATAAAATCGACCTATTAACTCAAGGTGGAACTGCCATGAATGCGCCTAGTAGTTTCAGTCGTGCTGCTAATAGCACTGTCACCACTTTACAGAATTTAATTAATCAAGTATTTACTGATGCTAATGGAGCGATTACAGGTAATCAAGGATTAGGGGTTAATAGTGCCGCCTTAGTGCAGGTAACAACCGGTGCAATAGCTGGAACTTACCTCGTTATTAATGATAGCGCGGCTGGCTTCCAATCCAGCAATGATTTATTAATAAATATGACTGGATTTACTGGTACTTTACCAGCTTTAGGGAGCATTCCGGTGGGTAATTTCTTTATCTAAGTTTCTAAGTAGGCGTAGGGGGCGTTAGGCGGCTATCAATTCCGTCAAAAAACCAAAATTAACAAGCCGCCGTAACGCACCACCTCTATCATTAAATTGGTGCGTTACGCTATCGCGCTTCACACCCTACTGGCTGCACAATTGCTTGCTCTACTTGATTGAGGTAATCAGATAAAAGTTTAAGCAGCATGATTTAATATTTGTTCTAATTCTTGACGCAAAGCAAGGTAATGACGATAATCGTTTGCCCATTCTATAAATATTATATCATCTGATAATGTTCCCTGATTGTATTGGTTATAAAAATCTTCGGAATCCATTTTATGTTGGTTCTCATAAACGCTAAGTCGCTTGGCAACAGCAATCAAAGCATCTAAAGATGATGTATATTGAATGGTCTGTTTACGCATTTTTCTTTTACTCCAAAATAGGGTTTGCTGAATAAATTTGAAATGTAGGCAAAGTAAAGGTTTTGGGGCTTTTCTCGCTCCCACAGGTGCAAGATTTTGAGAGAATCGTCGTTCAAAACCTTGCGTCTTCATCGGCCCGCGTCCTGTAGGGGCGAAGCATTCGGACAATAACCTATCGGTGAAAAGGTAGATTTTCTATCCGAATGCTTCGCCCGTACTTATT
>NZ_JAPZQJ010000431.1:0-22990 GCF_027530405.1 Microcystis sp. LE19-41.2A
CTTGTTCGGGTGTGGGGTAAAATCGAAACGAATAGGCTTTTTCCATACCTCACATTTTAGCATATATTTCGTAAATGTGCTAATATTTAACAGTAAAGCCGTCGTAGAACGACGGGGTTTCAGACCCAAATTTTCGATGACCTTGCCTCTCGATGTTCCCACGGCGATCAATCAACGTCGTTCTATTAAAAATTTTACCACCGATCCGATCGCCCCAGAACTGCTGAAAACCCTAGTAGAATTAACCGTTGCCGCACCTAGTAGTTTCAACATCCAAGATTGGCGAATTATTTTAGTACAAGATGAGGCACAAAAGGCCGCTTTAGCCGAGGCCGCTTGGGGACAAAAGCAAATTATCCAAGCGCCGGTTACTTTTGTTTTCGCTGCCGATGCTGCCGCAGGAGGAGGAGATCTAACTCCTATCTATGAACAGGCTCTCAGTACAGGTGCCTGGAACGAAGGCACGGTAAAATATTTTCAACAGGCAATCCCGGGATTTCACAGGGATTTGGGCGAAAAAACCCGGGAATACGCGATTAAAGATGCCATGATCGCCGCTACTCATCTGGTTTTGGCTGCCGAAAGTCTCGGTTTATCTAGTTGTTTTCTCAACGGTTGGATCGAGGACAAGGTAAAAGCTGTGATTGGTGCTGCCGATCATCCCGATCTGGCGATCGCTGTTGTCGTTCCCATCGGTTACGCGGCGGAACCACGGCTTAATCCGGGGCGTTTACCCTTAGATTACAATGTTTTTGTGGATCGCTTGGGTAATCCCTATCAAATCTAAACTTTAGCGATGACTTTCTCTCCCTCAGCTTGGTTAACGCCCTTTTTTAACACTCCCCTTTGGCGCGCTGGGGGAGTGTCGATCACTCTTGGTTGGACTATTGGTATTCTTGTACTGTTTGTTCTTGTCACCTGTCTGACGATCGCTTTTAAAAGTTTACTAAAAAATCGTCTGCTGAAAAGTATCGGTTTTGATGAAGGTAATCGAGAAGCGATCGCAACTCTGGCTAGTTTTGCTTTTGGGGCTTTTGGTTATATTATCGCCCTACAATTGACTGGATTCAATCTCGCTTCGATCGCTGTTTTAGCCGGTGGTTTGGGGGTGGGTATCGGTTTCGGTTTGCAGGAGTTAACCAAAAATCTCACCAGTGGTTTAACTTTGTTGGTGGAACGCAAGTTAAAAGTGGGCGATTTTATCGAATTTGAGCAAACAAAGGGTTATATCCAGGAAATATCGATTCGTTCCACCACCATTCGCACTGTGGATGGTGCAGAGTTAATCGTTCCTAACACAATCTTAACTAGCAATCGCGTCCAGAATTGGCATTATCCCGACTCGCGCATTCGAGTCATTGTGCCAGTGGGAGTTGCCTACGGTACAGATCCTTTGATAGTGACGGAAATTCTGCTGCAATCAGCCTATATGTCGGTAGAAATTGCCTTTAATCCGCTTCCCAAGGTGATTTTTAACGGTTTTGGTGATAGTGCTTTAAATTTTGAGTTGTGGGTATGGGTGGAAAAAGTCGAACGGGCCGTTTTTATGAGAAGTTCCCTACACTTCATTATCGAGCATAATCTGCGTCATCGGGGCATAACGATTCCTTTTCCCCAGCGAGAGTTATGGTTGCATAATACCGACAGTTTTGAGGCAGTTAAGGAACAGGATCAGGAGATAGTTAAACCTTCAAAACCGCTATCGTTAAAAGAAATGTTATTGGAGGTGAGTTACTTTAAACATTTTAACGATCTGCAATTGCGTGTATTAATTGAAATGGGTTGTCGTAAACATCTCCAGGACGGGGATATTTTAATTAGACAGGGAGAAAGAACTAATTATTTCTGTATTGTTTTGCAGGGACAAATGGATGCTTTTTATGAAAACGATAAAATCAGTCGTAAAATTTTTACTTTTAATAAAGGTCAATATTTTGGGGAATTACCGTTAATATTAGAGGTTCCCTATCCCACCACTATGCAAGCAGTGGGGGAAACCTTGTTATTTTTGCTCGATCGTCAGGGGTTTCAGCATCTTATCACTACTTATCCGGCTCTAGCGGAGGAATTCACTCAGGCACTCACCCAACGTCAAGAGGAATTGCGCGAATGTCAGCAGAAATTGCGAGAAATGGGGCTTTTAGACTCGGAAGACCTGAAAAATCCCGTCTCTTGGCTGCGACAACGGTTAAAGAGCTTTTTTGCGACTTAAAAGGGAATGACAACAGATTTACAGCCTTTTTTCTCTAGCAGTTATCTTAATGATGAGGTACGAAGCTGAGAATAGGGAGTCGCTACCTGCGGACAACTGATCAGATATCCCTGTTGTTTTCAGGGATGAGAAGATGTGGACTTCCAAACCCCCTCATACTCCCAGTCAAACCAAAATTTAAGTTATACTTCATCTATTTTAGCTTTTAATAGCAGGCTAGGGAAAAATCCTAAAATCCGAAAGAATAACCGATTTTTAACTTTAATTGACTTTGATCATGGCCATTAGTGGCAATATATCCCTCGATACCCCAATCGATCACACCTTGGCGATTAATTTGCTGACCAATTCCCATACCAGTGCGAATTAAAACCCCACCATTACTATTATCGCTGGTAATTACGCCCAATTCTGCTAAAAAAGTGCGATCAAAACGTTTCGGATAACCAATTGGTCGCGAGTAACCGAGAATTGCTGCCGGTAAAAAAGATTGATCGCCGTCATCGGGGTCAGTGTTTATGTTTAAATCGAGATTAAGATGCACGCGATGGAATTGACCAACAGTTTTACTGGCAATTCCCCGCAGACGAAAATCTAATCCCCTAGCATTATTTCCCGTCGGTAATCCTAAATCGGTACGAATGGCAAAAGCGGGAACATTATCGTATTCACGATTGAAATTATAGAAAAAACCTACAGATAAATTTCCCACATCAAAATCCGTATCATCACTATTAACTCGACCTCCCACCTGCGGATCGATGCCGATAATAATATGACCATTGCGAATAATACCGTTGAGGTATTCAAGATCAAAATCACCCCCGAGATTACTATTTTCAGGAAAGACTAGACTTCCTCCAAATTCTATCGATTGTTCCCCAAAACCAAGACTCTCAGCATCATCAAAAGAAAGGGGACGACTAGAATCAAGATTTAACTCACCATGGTCATGAATTACTAAACATTCGCGGATCTCTTGCAGACTTAAACCCAAAGATTGTAATCTTTTGACAAACAGCAAGCGATGGACAGTATCGGGAGTAAATAGGCGAAATTGTCCCTCTGTCCTCTCAGGGGACTGAATTAGTCCTAATTCCTCGTAATAACGAATCGTTTTAATTGAAACACCACTTTCTAGGGAAAGTTGACCGATTTTGAGCATTATTTTTGCTCCTTAATCCTATCGTTACCCTATTATAAAATCTCCCCCTGACTGGAGAATCAAGGGGGGGGAAAGAAATATTTTTTTAACTGACTTTACACTCAACTCCAAAACCGACCAAGAGAACTTTTTCCAAGGGTTCCCCCTCCTTGGGACGTTGATAGTTAATAATTTTGCGAATTCGCAGGTCTGGATTGATTAAAGTAATTGAATCCACGGAAACACTGCGAGTATAATTGGTGGTCATTAATAACTCTCTGGTAGTGGAATCAAAGCGAAAAGCGGAGATAATTGGTCTTGCTTCTTCGTAGGCGCGATCACGAAGATAATCCCCTTCTAAATAACCGTTATTTTCTGCTTTAACCACAAATAAAAGATTAAGATTTTGTCGCACTTCTTCCCCTTTTTCCGAGATGGTATAGAAACCTAAATTAAACCCGGGGATACTTTCTAAATCCGCAATATCAGGATAGTTATTATCTGTCAGAACTTTCTGTTTAATCTCCCTAGTCAGGGGTTGAATGAGGAATTCAGTACGGGAACGTTCCACTTCTTGATCGGCTAGATAATGATAGGTTCTTTCCGTTTGCCAACTACCGACACAATAGGCAAAAAATTGCTGAAAAACTTCGGTATTCATAGACTTCATTCTCCTCTTGTCAGTATTTTAATTTTGAGTTATTTTATCAGTAACTTGTTCCCGATTTTCAAAACCATAACAATCTCGAACCAGATAAAGTGGTCGGCCCTTTACTTCCTCATAAACCCTGCCAATATATTCGCCAATAATACCAAGAGTCAGTAATTGAATTCCTCCTAAAAATAAGATAGCAACCATCAGAGAAGCGTACCCGGGTACATCGATTCCTAAAATGATAGTCCTAAGAATTAAAAAACTAGCATAAACAAGACTAACAAGTGCAATGATAAATCCTACATAGGTCCAGACTTTCAGAGGTAAAAAACTAAAAGAGGTAATACCATCGATGGCAAAATTCCATAATTTCCAGTAATTCCATTTAGTTTGTCCTTGATACCGAGGTTCTCGATCGAATAAAATTGATGTCTGTTTATATCCCACCCAAGCAAATATTCCTTTCATAAATCTTTGACGTTCGGGCATCTTTTTAATTGATTCTACCACTCGGCGATCGATTAAACGAAAATCTCCCGTATTAGGGGGAATAGGAACCCGACTTAATTTATTAATGACTTGATAGAAACCTTCTGCGGTGAAACGTTTCAACCAACTTTCGCCAATTCTAACCCGACGGGACGCATAAACCACATCATAACCCTGCTGCCATTTTTCGATCATTTCGGCAATTAATTCGGGGGGATCTTGTAAATCAGCATCAATAGGAATGACTGCCATTCCTTGACTGTAATCAATTCCTGCTGACATGGCAATATCTTTACCAAAATTCCGGGATAAATTAACCACTTTAATTTGTGGGTAACGTTGATGATATTCCAGGAGATTTTTGAGAGTATTGTCACGACTACCATCATTGACGCAAACGATCTCATAACTGGTATTTAGTGCCTCTAAAACCGCTAAAAGTCGCCTAAAGAGAGCATCGATGTTTTCTTCTTCGTTATAAAGAGGAACAACAACAGATATTTTCACGGGTATTTGATTTGATAGCATATTAATTTACAAAAAAATTAGAGAAATTTTCTAACAAATGTCAGCAATCAAAACTTGTTCGTACTTAGCTGCCGCTTGCTGCCAAGTATAATTATCTTCGATTAATTTGCGAGCATTTCTAGATAATTTTTCTCGCAACTCTGCCGATTCAAAAAGACTACTAACCGCCGTACAATATTCCTCAATACTATTAGCCCTTAAGGCTGCTAAAGGAACATTATTTCCTTCAACTGTTAATCCTTCTAAACCTCGATCGCTGGCTACCACTGGCACCCCCGCAGCCATAGATTCTAGGGTTTTAAACTTCATTCCAAAACCTGTTCTTAGGGGAATAACTGCCACAGTTGCCTGATGAAGATAGGTAGTCATTGATGGTACTCGTCCCGTCACAATTACTCCTTTTAACTTAGTTAATTCTTGCACTTCTAGGGATGGATTAGCACCGACTAGAGTTAAAGTAGTCTCGGGATAAGTAATTTGAATACGAGGTAAAATTTCCCTAGCTAAAAAACAGGCCGCATCGATATTAACCCAATAATCTAACCCACCGATAAAAACTAAATTATGTCCAGCAGGATCCTGGGAACGATAGGGAAACAAATCTAAATCTACTGCATTAGGAATTAAATAAATCTCTCCATTGGGGGCAAATTCTTCCATTTGTTTTTGATCATCATCGGTAGTGACGACAATTTTTGAGAATTTCTGCACAGTTTTTTGTTCGTAGCGACCCATGAGAGGAAGGTAGAGACGATCCCGTAATTCTTGACTAGAAACCCCAATTTCTAATTGACTTTTGCAGGTTTGATAGAGGGAACTATGCACATCAATTACTGTCCTAATTTGCTGTTGCCATTGGGGACGAATATAAATTTCATTAACACTATGTTCACTGGTAATTACTGAGAATTTTTGACTATTAACTGCCCTATCTATCCAGTTCTGCATCTCTTGAGAATAGCCAAAAAGTACATTGGGAGGGGTTCCCGTTTGCAGGAATTGAGCTAATCTTTGCAGTTTAGCAATTATTCCAGTTTTGGCATCTCGAGGACGGGGAAAAACTACCAATTCACTAACAAAGTTACCTAACTTTTCTACCTCCTCATCGCTGACATCAGCAGTACGCTGAACGATGAGAGTAATATCATGATTTTTGCTGAGATACTTGAGTAAATTAAAAGTTCTGCCCTGAGTTCCCCCTCTGGTTGGTGGATAGGGGAAGGCGGAACTAATCATTAAGATATTCATAGCTATTCCTCTAAACGATTTTCTACCATCATGCGGACAATATCGGTCATTTTGTATCGTGCTTGCCAACCTAATTTTTCCTTAGCTTTGTTGGGATTGCCGCGACTAATGGCTAAATCTGTTGGTCTTAATAAACTTTGATCGGAAATTACATGATCTGGCCAATTTAAGCCCACAGTAGCAAAAGCTGTGGCGACAAAATCCTCCAGTTTTGAACTTTCTCCCGTGGCAATGACGTAATCATCGGGTTGCTCCTGTTGCAGCATTAAATACATCGCTTCAACGTACTCCGGTGCCCAACCCCAATCCCTTTGAATATCCATATTTCCTAAGTGTAAAGTCTCGATACTTCCCCGGGCAATTTTAGCCACGGCAGCGATAATTTTTTGGGTAACAAAGCGCTCGGGACGCAGGGGAGATTCATGATTGAAAAGTATGCCTGAACAGGCAAAAATTCCGTAGGCTTCTCGATAATTAGCCACTTCCCAAAAAGCCGCCGATTTGGCCACAGCGTAGGGACTGCGAGGACGAAAAGGGGTATTTTCGTCGGCAGAATTATCGCCGATATCCCCGAAACATTCACTCGATCCTGCATTATATAATTTAATTTTTGCTCCGGTAAATCGAATTGCTTCTAAGAGATTTAAGGTTCCCGTGGCAATACTTTCTAAGGTTTCCACCGGCTGCTCGAAGGATAAACCCACAGAACTTTGTCCAGCCAAATTATAGACCTCATCGGGCTGAATTTTAATTAAGACTTGTAGGACACTGCGAAAGTCGTTCAGTGCCATCGATTCTAGTTTTACCTGTTCCTTGATTCCCAAACGTTTCAGGTTACTAAAAGAGGACATTTGGGCATCCCGGGAGGTGCCACAAACTGTATAGCCAGCTTTTAACAGTAATTCGGCTAGGTAGGCTCCATCCTGGCCCGATATACCACAAATTAACGCTTTTTTACCCATTTATTTACAATAATTTACTTTTGAGGGGTTAACATCGCCTTGGCGGCCTCGCTTAAATAACCGATTTGTCCGTAGGCATAGAGAAGATTCTCAAACCTTTTAGCGGGATCATTGATAAATTTGACAGATTTAACCAATCCTCTCACCAAACGCTCACCTCCTCGCCTAAATTGAGCCAATCCCGTTCTTCCTGCCACTTCTTCCCGGTAGTGTTCGCTGATGCCTTGCCACCAACTACGACGCATAAACCATTGACGATTGATTCTTTCCGGGGCAACATTGTGTTCCACCAATGCTGCGGGAAAATAGCCTACTTGCCATCCCTGGGCGAGTGCTAGTTCTGTAGTGTATAATTCCTCGTTAGAAAGAAGTTTTTTACCAATTCTTCCCAAATTAGGGTCAAAACCGCCAATCTTCTCCCAGAAATCTCGCCGGATTGAGTAATTAACCCCTCGCGGAGTTAAATCCGCTTGGCTGATGTATACCACATTGTCGCCCAAATCGAAAGCCCCTAAACCCCCTGCTAACTCATCGGATAACCAATTGGGTTGACTGTAGCCTTGCGGCCAAATTAAGGTGACTTTTCCCCCCGCTACTGCCAGTTTGTCGTTATTTTCGTAGGCATTTAACAGAATTTGCAACCATTGAGGACTAGCGATCGCATCGTCATCCAAATAGGCTAAAATCGGCGCTCTAGTTTCCTTCGCCCCGCGATTTCTGGCGGTAGATAGCCCTAAAATAGGTTCGTAAACGTATTTTAGCCGCCCATCTCCCAGACGCGACTGGGCCACTTGACGGGTTTTATCGGTAGATGCGTTATCAACCACTAAAATCTCACAATCTGCGCAAGTTTGCGCCAAAAGACTATCGATCGCTCCTGCTAGGTAGTGATCGCGGTTGTGGGTACAGATAATCCCTGCTATTTTAGGAGCCATGGCTATCAAGGTTACTCATTCAATACCCTAAAACTTAACATTCCTTTGGAAAAATGTAAAAATACTTTTAAAGCCGTCAGCCGTCAGCCGTCAGCCGTCAGCTAGACAATAGTGATGATAACTAGAAAAATGGCCAATTAATTGCCGGTTCTTCGGTTTGTGTTATGCAATAGACGGGGTTATAAGAGATGAAACCATTATAGAGAAAGACATTTGGCTATTTTTGTCAATTGTTTTCCATCTAGAACGAACTAATCAACTAAGTCTCTGGCCAAATAAGGATGTAGTCTATTTATGCCACCCGCTCGAACCATACCAAGTAACGAAGAGCCTAATTGCCTTTCTCAAGTAACAAGCTGATAACTGATAACTGATAACTGATAACTGATAACTGATAACTGATAACTGAAATATTATGCCAAAAGTAAGTGTTTGTATTCCCACCTATAACCGCGCCGATTATCTCAGCTATTCGATTAATACTGTGTTGCGGCAGACCTATGAAGATTTTGAGTTAATTGTCTGTGATGATGGTTCTTCTGATCGTACCCCAGAAGTGGTGGCAGCATTTCAGGATTCGAGAATAATTTATCTGCGTCATCCTCAAAATATTGGCAGAAGTTTAAATATGCGATCGGGTTTTACGGCTGCTCGGGGAGAATATTTTATTAAATTCGATGATGACGATGGACTAACTCCTGAATTTTTAGCGAAAACTGTCCCTATTTTAGATCAAGAAAAAAACGTTGATTTTGTCTGTACAGATCACTGGATTATTGATAGATTTGGACAAAGAGTTGCATCAGCAACAAAAAAAAATTCAGCGAAATGGGGCAAAGATAGATTACAACAAGGGATTATTCCTGATTTAGAAAGACAAACTTTTTCCTGTAAAAGTTTACAGGTGGGTTCGACTCTTTTTCGTTATCAATCTTTAGCCGATGTGGATTATATGCGCCCTCAGGCGGATGGTTGTGAAGATTTTGATTTATTAGTGCGTTTAGCTTTAGCGGGAAAACAAGCTTATTTTCTGCCAGAATTATTAATGGAATATCGTTTCCATGGGGGGCAAACTAGCTTAAAACAAGCGGTTCACTTTTTGCAAGCAAACTTGTTTTGTACAGAAGGTTATCACTTTAATGATGTAAAATTAGAAGAAGAAAGAGTGAAAAGGACGGCTTTTTTACAGGAATGTTTGGGGATAAAATTAATTGAAAAGGGAGAAACCGAAGCCGGGCGAGTTTTAATAGAAAAAGCCTCGAAATTGTCAGGAAAATCCCGACGGGCCAGACTGGGTTTACTGCTTTCCTATTTACCTCTAAACTTGAGACAATTGGCTTTTCAAGGTTTCCGTCAACTACGTCCCAAAGATTACGCCGAACAGGTGAGAGCCGTGTAAACGATAACTTATAAGTAGGTAGGTGTTAAAAATTGTCAGACACCCCCCTTATCAAGGGGGGATTAAGGGGGTATCGAAGGCAAAATCTATCTTCTATTTAATTAGAACCACTTACTTAGCAGTTATCTTAATGGTGACAAGATAGGAAGTTTTCCTTTTGGGGAGTGGGTCGTCGATACCAAATTAGGTTACACTTCATCTTTGTGGGAAAAGCCGCCAGTTTTTTAATTTAACTATCTATGGATACTATTCACGTTACAGGAATTCGGGCCTACGGTTACACAGGATATCTGGCCGAAGAACAGGTTTTAGGTCAATGGTTTGAGGTGGATTTATCCCTAGAAGTTGATATCAGCATTGCTGGCAAAAGTGACGCGATTGAAGATACTCTAGATTATCGACAGGCGATCAAAATTGTCAAACACCAGATTGAAACCGGCAAATTTGCCCTAGTGGAAAAATTGGCCACGGTTATCGCTGAGGATATCCTAGAACTCGATCGAGTGCGACAGGTAAGAGTACAATTATCGAAACCTGCCGCCCCAATTCCCCATTTCACCGGTAAAATCACCATCGATATTACTAGATCCCGTTGAGTTTACGGGTATTATCGACTAAACTTCGCGCAAAAGCGTCAAAACGTTGGGAAAGCTTCTCGTCAAGGATTTTTCCGTCTTCGTTGAAGACTTTCCACGCTTGTCCTAAGCTAATTTGTTCGGGAATTACCCAAGCATGAACCCAACGGAGAATGATTCTTAAGTCATTTAGGGCGTTACTATTGGATTGGCCGCCTAAAACACTGATTAATCCAGCAACCTTTCCCGATAACTCCTCAAAACTCATTAAATCTAGGGCATTCTTCATCACACCACTGACACTGCCATGATACTCCGGTGTCGCCAAAATTAATCCCGCTGCCGATTTAACCGTTTGCTGCATTTTGGCCACATCGGGATAGTCAGAATAGTCATCTCCCCCGTTACAGAAGGGTAAAGAGAGTTTTCTCAGGTCAATTATCTCCGTTTCTACTCCTAACGCCTGTACTCGACTGATAGCAACTTCTAACGCCATCGCACTATAGGATCCTGGGCGTAAACTGCCATTAATACCAACAATTTTGATCATAGAACTTATACAAACTCATAACGACTACATATAAGCTAACAAAAAAAGAGACAATTGGGGAAGCTTAGTTAAAAAAATATGTCGATGGGGCGGAGGGGGCGATCGATCTAAGTTTTAATAGGAGTAGAAAGAAAGATTTATTCCATTTCCCCTCATTGCCATGCCAGAATTTCTCGATTTTCTCAAACATAAATATGCCTATGTGGCTATTGGTGAATTTAAACCGGGGTGTTTTTCCGAAGCCCAAAAACTCTACGAAAAAGCCGTTTCCACCTATTCCACGGGATTCCAGGGAGCTTTTCTGTTGCAAAAACCCGGAACCGACGAAGGAATTGCCGTGATCATCTGGGATAAAATCGATGATATGGAGGCAAATAAAAGCGAAGCCCACGAATTATTGCTGAAATCCATGGCTCCTCTGTTTGCGAAACCGCCTGTCACCGATTTTTATGAAGTATGTAGCGAGATAGAAGGTTCCCCCATTTAGGGATAATGTTTCTTTTCGGTGGCGATTAATTTGGCGGCTAAAACCCCGCCTAGGAAACCAAATAAATGTCCTTGCCAAGAAATCCCCGGACGGGAAGGCAAAACGCCCCAAATTGTGCCACCGTAGAGTAAGAAGACTAGAATTGACAAGAGTATAGAAGGAATATTTCTCTGGAAATAGCCCCGCAGTAATAAAAAACCTAAATAGCCAAAAATCAAGATACTTGCTCCGATATGGATGGATCCGGGAGCAGCAAATAACCAGACTCCTAACCCCCCCACCAGCATAGTTAACCCAGTCACAATAAAAAAGTCACTGGTTTCCTGTAACATCACCAACCAACCAAGAATCAGGAAAGGAACGGTATTAGCGATAAGATGGGGAAAGTCACCGTGTAGGAAAGGTGCGAAAAGAATACCCCGCAATCCGATGACTTGATGCGGAATAATCCCGAAAATGTCTAAACTGCCCCGAAAAACAAATTGATCTAAAATCTCTAACAGCCAAAAAATCGCCACAAAGGTAGCGAGGATTATTGCTTGGGTTTTTATTTCTTGCCGAGATCCTTGACTCATAAGATTGATGGATGAGTTATTTTTTCCCATTATAGCCCCCCACATCAGTTATCAGTTATCAGTTATCAGTTATCAGTGATTCAGTTACCAGTGATTCAGTTACCAGTTAAGTAGGTGGGTGGAATTAAATATAAGATGAACGTAGGTTGGGTTGAAGCATGAAACCCAACGCCCGATTGTGTTACGCTACCGCTAACCCATCCTACAAATAATTTTGCCTCCCTACTTATCAGGTGTGAGTTATCAGTTTACTGTTTACTGTTTGCTGCGGGACAAAGAGGGGCTAATTGACAGGAAAAACAAGCGGGATTTCTTGCTTTACAAACTGCCCGGCCGTGGTAAATAATACTAATAGAAAAAGTTTCCCAATCTGGTTGAGGTAGTAAAGCCATTAAATCCCGTTCAATTTTCACTGGATCGTTATTAGTAGTTAAACCCAAACGATTACTTAAGCGCTTAACGTGGGTATCTACTGTCACCCCCTCAATAATCCCGTAAGCGTGAGCAAGTACCACATTAGCCGTTTTTCTAGCTACCCCGGGTAACGTTAATAATTCCGCCATTGTCTTGGGTACTTCCCCCTGAAAATCCTTGAGGATTTTTTGACAAGCACCCTGAATATTTTTAGCTTTATTGCGATAGAATCCCGTGGAACGAATGAGAGTTTCTAACTCCTCTCGCTCGGCAAAAGCTAAGGATTTAGCATCGGGAAAACGAGCGAATAAAGCAGGAGTTACCTTATTTACCCGCTCATCAGTGCATTGTGCCGAGAGAATCACTGCCACCAATAACTGCACGGGAGTTTGATAATTTAAGCTACAGGTTGCCTCTGGATATAATCGCTTTAAGTTGCTTAAAATTTCTAGGGCGCGCAGTTGAGGTTCAGTTTTTTTTCGAGAGTCCATCACTGGAATAAATCCTGAAAAACTGCTAGGTTAGCCGTGTCGCGCACGATTAAGAAAACTCCTAATCCTAAGAGTAAAACTAGACCTGTTTGCATGATGTTATCTTGCAGTTTAGTCGGGAGAGGTTTACCTACCAAAGCCTCGATTAATAAAAATACCAACTGACCACCATCAAGAGCAGGTAAAGGCAGAATATTAATCACCGCTAAGTTAATACTAATTAGGGCGGCAAATTGAAAAAGATTACCCGCATCATTACGAGCGATTGCGGCTCCGTATTCGACAATTTTAACCGGTCCTGCTACCTGTTGAACACTGTCTTTAAAGTTACTAACTAACTGCCCAAAACCTTGCACGGTTAATAGGGTTAATCGTTGAAATTCACCCGCACCTAAGCTAAAAGCTTGGCCAAAACTATCGGCTTTCAGGCGAGTTTCTTGACCGTTGGGAGCCAATCTAACCCCAATTTTACCCTGACCATCACTTCCCAATTCAGGAGTAACAATTAAATCGAGAGTTTCTGTCGGGCGTTTGATGGTTAATTTTAGGGGTTGATTGGGGGAAGATTGAATAATGTCACGGAAGTCAATAATGGCATTTTGAGAAGCACCAAGGGGCTGATCATTGATAGCGAGGACGATATCACCCGCTTGTATTCCCGCTTGTTTAGCGACGGAATTTTCAGCCGTAAAAACCTCTGGAATAATTACCCCTTCTTGATAGTTAATTTGGGGAAAACCCACCGTAGCGACTTGGGTAACAAGCAAAAAATAGGCAAAAATTAAATTAGCAATTACTCCCGCACTAATGACGATAGCTCGATCGAAAACAGGACGATTGCGTAATAAATCAGGATCGTTATTGGGAATTTGACTATCGGGATCGTCATCGGGAAAACCAACGTAACCCCCTAAAGGAATGGCGCGGAGGGCGTATTCCGTTTCTTTACCTTGATATTTAGCTAAAGCTGGACCAAAACCGATGGAAAAGCGATTAACATGGATAGATTGCCAACGAGCAGCGGCAAAATGACCCAATTCGTGAACGACAATTAATAGGGCAAGTACACCGATCGCTATTAAAACTGACATGATGATCAAATTATAATGACTTAGCTTTTGTTTATTGTAAGCGATCCTCTTGGACAGATTTCAAAAAATCTGGAGTTATCGCTAATTTTTCGATCATTTATGATAGAAGTGATCTTAACTGCCTAATCTGACCTAACGGAGAGCGATCGATGCCTTTGAGTGAGCGCACCCAGCAATTGATCCCAAAAGCGAGAATCATCAGTTTCGCTAATTGGCCCTATCAGCAATCAGCGATCGCTATTTGGCAACAAGCGGATGATCAAACTTGCTATCTCAGCGATAGCGATTTAGATACTATCGTCAATTTAGAGCCTGATTTACTTGTTTATAGTCAACAAGCTCGAAAACTGCGGGATAATTCTAATAGTATCGTTGATAACGATCGGGCGATTATTTCGGGGTTAGAAGCTTTAAAATAATACAGCTTAGAGTATTTTAGCGACTCAGAAAAAAACGCAATTACTTCCTATTTCGATCATTTAATTACGGTTATGAAAAAGTTTTAAAACCGAGGCATTTAATCTGTGTTAAAATAATCAAGTCAACAGTTGAAAATGCCGCTCACCGAGGTTAAAACCCCGTTGAAACTCTCAAATCATCGGCGCAGGTGAGCCTCTTGGGATCAGCAAAAACCTTGAGCGAGTACCTAGCGGGTCGAGGCAGTTTATAAAAGTAAGGGAGATTAAACCTCTTGCATAATTAGTTTTGAGGGTTCAAAAACGGCACAAATAACGATTAAATTGTATAAAATCTGTAAATAGACTATTTAATTGATTATTATTCATTCTTAATTCTCCTAGCTACTGATTCCTAACCCTAACAACAATTTTTGATTTTTACAGGAGGTCTATTCTATGGATGCCAAAGCGAAATTATTAGAATTGATCGCTGGTAGAAATCGCGGACTCCTGGCGACAGAAAGCGACCGCGTGCGGATTTTAGCGGCGATCGAACAATTGGAGGATCACAATCCCCATCCCCATCCCCTCGAAGTTAAACAACTATTAGGGGGCAATTGGCGTTTGCTATTCACCAGCAGCCGCAACATTCTGGGAATAGATCGCCTACCTTTTTTTCAATTAGGGCAAATTTATCAATATCTCGACCTGAACAAGGCCAAACTCTACAATATCGCCGAAATTATCGGACTACCTTGGCTAGAAGGGGTAGTAATCGTCTCCGCTACCTTTGAACCCACATCCGAGCGCCGGGTAATGGTCAAATTTGAGCGCTCGATCCTCGGTCTGCAACGTCTTCTCAATTATCATTCTCCCCAAGAATTTATCGATGCGATCGAGAGTGGCAAAAAATTTCCTCCCCTCGATTTTTCTTTCAATAATCGCCAACAAACAGGTTGGCTCGATATCACCTATCTCGATGAAGATCTCCGCATCGGCCGCGGCAGCGAGGGCAGCGTCTTTATTCTCGCTAAGGAAAAAACCTAACTTACAGAGCTATTCAGGAGACTCCGAGACTCCGAGACAGCTTTTATGTATTCTCCCCACTACCCCACTACCCCACTACCCCACCTCCCCACTACCCCACACCCGACACCCCACTACCCCACTACCCCACCTCCCCACTTGCTCCCCCAGATGAATGCCCCGATCGGTTAGAATCAAAATATGGGAAAAAAATTATTTATTTTCGGGAACCTTTACTGAATTCTCCCGTCCTCAAGCTCTGAGTGAGGAGTTTATATCCTTAGAGGAAATCCCATGAGTCAATCGATTCCAGCATCTTGGTCACTTGAGGCCAAAAAGTCTCAAAACCCCGTGTCCCCTGACAAACTCTCCAACTACGATCTAATTGCACGCTGTCAGGAAGGGTGCCAGCCCGATCGAGCAGCTTTTGCGGAACTGCTGCGGCGCTATCAAGCTCATATTGATAAATTACTCTATCATTTGGCTCCCGATTGGCAAGATCGCGCTGATTTGGCTCAAGAGGTCTGGATTCGCGTCTATCGCAATATTAACCGTCTCCATGAACCCCTCAAGTTCCGCGGTTGGTTAAGTCGCATTGCCACTAATCTTTTTTACGACGAATTGCGGAAACGCAAGCGGGTTAATCACCCCATTTCCCTCGATGCTCCCCGGCGCGTGGAAGATGGCGAAATCGATTGGGATATCGAGTCCGATTACCCCAGTCCCGATGAACATCTCACCACCCACGAATTCTACGATCAATTACAGGCGGCGATCGCTGATTTACCAGAAGCTTTTCGGACAACTATTATTCTGCGAGAAATTGAAGGCATGGCCTACGAAGAAATTGCCGAGATGACGGGAGTTTCTTTAGGAACTGTTAAATCCCGCATTGCTCGCGCTCGCGCTAAATTACAATCTGTTTTACAGCCCTATTTTACGGAAGGCTAAATAAAATTGTGGTGATTCGGCACTAACGGCCGAAGTGAGGAGTCGTTAAATTTAACTAGCTCCGTGCTGGTGAAAAGTGATTGCATACCGATCGCTTCTGGTCGAGGTCAACCATGAATAATTATCAACCCGAAGACGTTCAATGGATCAAGTCTTTGTTACGTCACGATGACAGCGATGGCAACTCCGCAACCGAGGATATTTTATTCTTAGATGAGGATAACGAAGAAGCTCATCGTTTCGATTTAATTAGCGCCTATATTGATAACGAAGTAACGGTAGAGGAACGGAAGCTAGTTCAGCATTGGTTAGACCATGATGCTGCCGCTAAAAAACTCTATCAGCAGCTCTTGGGATTACAAACTAATTTAAAGCAAATTCCCGTACCGGCTACTATGGCCAGCGACCGATTGGCAGAACAGGTGTTCAGAAAAGTCGATGGTCAGCGTCGTCGGCAATATTATGTTTATGGTGGCGCAATTTTCACCGCTATGGCGATCGCTGTTGGCTCCTACTTCGTCTCGGGACGCAATGATCCCCTCTCCCAAATGGCGAGCAGTCCGAGCAGTATTAGCCAAGAGGGAGACCATTTGATGATTGCTCTTAACCATCCGATTATGGAGATTCCCGCAACGGAACAGCCAAAAGAGAATGGCCAAAGGTAAGGTCTATGGAGATAAATGCCAGCATTCTCGTGCGATCGCCCAATCTTCCGCCGTAGCAATTACCATCACTCGCACTTTAGATGTCTCGCTGGCGATATCCTCATCCCGGGGACGAGCGGCATTTTTAGCTAAATCTAACTCTAAACCCAAAAAAGGCCAGCCTTGACTGGCTTTTTCCCGTACTAAAGCTGAATTTTCGCCGATTCCTGCCGTAAATACCAACACATCCAACCCCTCTAGAGAAGCGATCATCGATCCGATTAAACCTTTCAGACGATGAATATACATCTCAAATGCTAATTTTGCCCTCTCGTTGCCTTCGGCCATCGCCGTCGTAATTGCCCGCATATCCCCAGAAATACCCGAAATTCCCTTTAAACCCGATTCTTTATTGAGTAAACTATTTAAACTATCGGGATTATATTGATATTCTCGCTCTAGATAAATCAGAATCCCTGGATCGATCGAACCGCTGCGGGTTCCCATCATCAATCCCTCTAGGGGAGTAAATCCCATAGTAGTATCGATACTTTTACCCCCCTTGACTGCCGATAGGGAAGCACCATTGCCCAGATGACAGATCACCATTTTCAAGGATTCCAGGGGTTTTCCTAACAATTCGGCGGCTCGTTGGGAGCAGTACTGATGACTGGTGCCATGAAAACCATAGCGACGGATTCCCAGTTCACTCCATTGGTAGGGAATGGGATAAAGAGAAGATTCGGGAGGGATAGAACGATGAAAAGCGGTGTCAAACACTGCTACTTGAGGAACATCGCCGAAAACTTGCTCGATCGCTTCAATTCCTTCTAAATGAGCGGGATTATGACTAGGAGCCAGGGGAATCAGCTTTTTAATCGTTTCTTTGACTTGGGGAGTGATCATAGTTGCCTGGGAATATTCCGTGCCACCATGGACAACTCGATGACCGACTATACTAATGTCTGCGAGGTTGGCTACTACCTTAGTTTCGCCAGTGACTAAGGTATCTAACATCCGAGCAATTCCTGCCGGACGATCCTGACTAGAAAGATTAATTTCCTGTTTAATTCCCTGAGCTTTTACCGTTAAAACCGCGTAATCAGGGTTAACTGTCCAATCGATCCCCGCTGCCCAAATTGGTTGGGGAGGATGGGAGGGGAGAATATCTAAATCGTATAAACAACTTTTTTGACTGCTCGATCCCGCATTTAAGACCAGAATTTTCATAGAAAAGCTCAATTAGGAGGTGGCCTATGGCGATCATAATCAAACTCAGGTTAAGTCTAGATAAAATCGCTGACTTTTCGGGTTTTTCTTCAAGAAAATTTTATCCGGCTGTGATCACCCATCCCTGACTCGGGCAATATTACAAAACTTTATCAAAAAAAAGTCAAAATAGAGCCTCTAGGGTTATAAAATAGAAGAATACCCCTTGTGAAATTAATCCAAGAAGCTACCTCTGATGCAAGTTAAGGCCTCTATAGTGGATTTAGAGCTAGTTCTCGTCCTTTTCACCAGTGGAATGTCAACATCGCACCACGAATCTCTAGAACGGAATTTTTGCGTATTCTAGATAACCGTGATTACTAGAGGATTTCTTAAGTATGTCAGAGGTTACTGCCGTTACAGATGCCACCTTTAAAGATGAAGTTTTAGATAGTGCCGACCTTGTCCTAGTGGATTTCTGGGCTCCTTGGTGCGGCCCCTGTCGAATGGTGGCTCCCGTTGTGGGAGAAATTGCCGCACAGTTCGAAGGGCAAGTCAAGGTGGTGAAACTCAACACCGACGAAAACCCCATTATCGCTAGTCAGTATGGGATTCGCAGTATTCCCACTCTGATGATCTTCAAAGGAGGTCAAAAAGTTGATATGGTGGTCGGGGCTGTACCGAAAACCACTTTAGCTACCACCATAGATAAACACCTGTAGAGGAGTTGACTAGGTTTTCTGGTAACGCATACCGGGTAACTGAGTCACTAAACCCATTAATTCTAATTCCAATAAGATCCCCGCCACTTCTGAGGTGGGGATTTGCATTTTTTGAACAATAATGTCAAACAACAGGGCATCTCTGTCAAATAACTGATACACTTGTGCTAGTCTAGGTTCTAGATTGACTGGAGGAGCAGCATTAACGACCGGGGATGTCTCTAGAGGGAGTGAAGGGGAGAGATTAACCGGTGCGGATTGGTTCGCGGTGGGAATTGCCCCCAACATTTGTAGTAATTTCTCCTCAGAAACGATAATTTCTGCTCCCTGATGAATCAGTTGTAAACAACCCCTAGCGGTGGCAATATCGGGAGAATTGGGTAAAGCATAGATATCGCCGCCAAATTCGTTAGCATAACTGGCCGTGATCAGGGAGCCAGACCTTTCGGGGGCCTCGATAACAATCGTCGCGCGACTTAAACCGGCGATAATGCGATTACGACTGGGAAAATGGGCTTTATTCGGTTGAGTTGCCGCAGGATGTTCACTAATGACTAAACCCTGCTTTTGGATGTCCGCGTGTAGCTGCCGATGACGACTAGGATAAACCACATCGACCCCCGTTCCCAAGACGGCAATCGTCCTTCCCCCCGCTTTTAAACAGCTTTGGTGTGCCTCGCCATCAATTCCTTCGGCCATACCAGAAACAATAGTAAATCCCTGTTGGGCCAAAAGGGTACTTAAGCGCCGCGCCCAGCGCCGGCCGTGATCCGTGGGGTTACGAGTACCCACAATGGCGACGGTGGGGATATTTCCCTGATTTTCCTCTAAATTGACCTTTCCTTGATAGTAAAGTAAGGGGGGAGGACTGGGAATTTCCCAGAGAAAGCGGGGATATTCTGGGTCGCTAGGAGTCCAAAAAAGGGGGTTTTTCTGGATATGTTCGGCGAAAAGAGCTTCTGGGTCAATTTGCGATCGCCCCTCCCGTACCGCTACCATTGACTTTTTGCCGAATCCCGCCACTTCTGCGATCGCAGAATCGGTGGCATTCCAGGCCACAGCGACACTGCCAAAATGCTGATAGAGTCGCTTTAGGGAAATTGCCCCGACTCCAGCAATACTTGACCATGCTAACCAATAAACGCGCTCGTCTGTCAATTTGAAAGGCTCCTCAGACAAAGTAATATTTTCAGTCGGTTAAAACTGACTGCGGCCAGATGACCCTAATTTATTTTAATCTTGCCGGAATACTTTCCATTAGTTGTTGAGGTATTGTTGAGCCTCGTCCATGTCTTTCACTTTTTTAAAATGTGAATAAGTTGTTCTTGATCTTCTGGGGGAAGTTGTTCGGTTGCTTCTAGTATTTCTGCAAAAGTGGCTGGAGTCATAGTTTTAGTTGGTTATAGTGGTCTTTAGAGCCAATTGTAGCAGTAACGGTAGAATATGTTAGCATAGCGTAACGGATAATAATATGAAAATGTCTAAAATGTTTCACATTAAAAGGCACGTTAGGTAACGTATCCTAAAAGATCGGTGGTTGCGTTTTTTCAAGAAAAATGCTAGGATATCTAGAAGTAGAGTAAATGAGTTATTATGTCATCTTTAGTGCTTAAACAGCATATTGAAGTAACACCCGGTGTTTGTGGCGGTAAACCTCGTATTGCTGGACATCGTATTAAGGTACAAGACATTGTTATTTGGCATGAAAGAATGGCGATGTGTCCTGATGAAATTGTTTATAATTATCCAACGATTACTTTAGCTGATGTTTATGCAGCTTTAGCTTATTACCATGATCATCGAGAAGAAATTCGCCAAGATATTGAATCCAGCGAAAATTTTGCTAAACAGTTACAAGGGGATAAACCTTCATTGGTCGAAAAACTTTTAAAGGGAAATAATGGCCAATAAGCTTAAGTTTCACCTAGATGAAAGCGTCTCTAATGCGATCGCTAAAGGTTTAAGAATGCGAGGGATTGATGTTACAACTTCTCCAGAAAAAGGACTGATGGGGTCTTCCGATGAGGAACAATTAGCTTATGCTTTATCGCAAGGCCGAGTCATTTTTACTTTTGATGATGATTTTCTGGTTTTGTCTTCAATGGGATTAGAGCATTGGGGGATTATTTATTCACATCAACGTCAATCTATTGGCAAAATTATTAGTGATTTAGTTTTAATTTGGGAATGTTTAGAGCCTGATTATATGTATAAAAATGTTGAGTTTTTATAAAAATCATAATTCAGAGAAAAAAGGTAGGTTGGGTAACGCAATTTACAAGATTGAATCTTTACACTGTGATTATATTCATTACAATCCTGTGCGGCATGGGTTATGTTTAAAACCGTAGTATTGGCCTTTTCCTGGTGTTTATCGTTTCATTGATTGAGGGCTTTATCCGACCGATTGGGGAGTGACGGAAATACCCATTATTCCTGATAATATGGCCGATGAGTAACCGTAGAATGGGTTAGCATAGCGTAACGTATAAAGCGGATAAATTTATCGTAATTTAAAGCCAAAAACTGCGTTAAATAATGCCCCGAAGAAATCAGTGATCGTATTTTTTTTAAGAACGTAGAATATCGGACAAAATATCTACAATTAAGGTTTGGGGTTTTAATGATAATGAGCCTAGTTCACGCTGAATCAGTGAAGAGCGAAGTGTTACTAAATGATCAAGTCTGATGGCTGACGATTGGCGAAGACCACTGATCATAAAATCTGGATTTTCTGGTCTCAGAATAATATCTGTATGAAGGGGATTTTCTGGAATACGACTGGTAATTAGGGCAAAGATGACGAACCTTACTGGAAGATAAATCGTCGAAGGGAAATTAAATTAATACAATTTTACCCTTCATTAGTTACAGGTTGTCCATCGTTAAGGGTATAAATATCTTCTTCGGTATCTTGCAGAAAAGCAAAGCTAGGGTTATGGGAAACGGCATCTAGCCAGTTTTTTTCGTTCAGTTCATCCTCCGACATCAAAAGAATGACGCGCACAAACCGATCTTTTTCTTGGGGAATAGGATGATCAAGTTGAATTTGTCCCTGGGTATTGAGGATACCAGTGGTTTCAATCGCACGCATAGCAAAACCTAAAAGAAGTGATTCGATTCTAACATTAAAGTAACCTTGAAAAGCGGTGACGGGCAACTACAGCGATCGCTATTCTCAGGCTCGCCCTATGGCTCTCCTCGACTTTGTGTGATAATCATTGCTTATCATTCCTTGTAGTCTTGCCAGACAAGGGTTTAAAGACTATATTTCCAGAAAATTATCGGCTGCATCTCCTATTTGTGACTTTTCCTCACCTATAGGTGAGCAGTAGAAGTTATTCAAAGAGGGCGAATGCAATTCGCCCCTACAATAATATTATTACGCCAATGGTGGCTCCCAACTGATAACTGATTAGGGGAGATCGCACACAACACGAAAACCGATATCGTGGTTGCAAATTTCGGCAACGCTTCTGCCTCGATATGCTGAACTACAGACCAAAGGGTCGCGGCACCACGAACCGCCACGCCGTATTATTGATGACTCATGGCCTATATTACTATCTAGCCATGCAATGCTGCCATTTTCTTTAATATTGTCTGGTTTGGTTGCATAACTTTCATGATGTTGATCAGCACACCATTCCCAAACATTGCCGTGCATATCATAGATTCCCCAAGGATTAGGTCGCTTTTCCCCAACAGGATGGGTTGTATTATTTGAATTACCACTAAACCAAGCATAATCTCCTAGTTTATCTTTATCATCGCCAAAACTAAATAGGGTTTCTGTACCAGCGCGACAGGCATATTCCCATTCTGCTTCTGTAGGCAAACGGTAGTTTTTTCCCGTTAACTTGCTCAGTAGTTTACAAAAAGCTTGAGCATTAAACCAAGTAATGGTTTCTACCGGGTTCTGGGGACTTCCTGAAAACTTTAAAGGATAATATGCCGCTATCGAAGGATTATATCCCATCACCGCTTGATACTGTGCTTGGGTTACGGGATATTTGCCTATCTGAAATGCTGGCACAATTACTTCATGTATCGGTTTTTCATTCTCATGCTCATTAGAACCCATGTTAAATTTACCGGCGGGTATATCCACCATTTCTAAGTGAAAGTCTGGAGGCAATGAGGTAATATAGCGGTATGCACTTGCATGAGGTACAATAGAAGAGGACAATAAATTATAGACCTAGGCAGGAGCCACGACCCGATGAAGCCCTATTCTTTAGACTTGCGACAAAAGATCATCGAGACCTACGAGGAGAATAACCTC
>NZ_JAPZQJ010000080.1:0-2048 GCF_027530405.1 Microcystis sp. LE19-41.2A
TGGGAGTGATCAGGGGGAAATTCAGGGACTTTTTCCCTGAAAATTAGGTAATTGACCCCCTCAAAATCGGTAAAACCCCACACCCCACACCCCACACCCTACACCCTGCCCCTAGGAAAAACTTTTTGCCGCAAACCCTAATTAGAATGCCAAAAGGTCAGGAAAAACGCCCCCAGGCCACACCAATCAGGATAGTAACCCCGAAAAAGAGACGATACCAGACAAAAACCCAGGTACTCTGTTTTTTGAGATAATCTAATAACCAAGCGATCGAAAGATAGGAAAATATCCCCGAGGAAATTACCCCAATAGCGAGGGGAATTAATTCACTGGTGTTAATCTGGTCGAGAACTCCTTTAAATTCCACTAAAC
This sequence comes from Microcystis sp. LE19-41.2A, assembly GCF_027530405.1. Classification (NCBI taxonomy): domain Bacteria; kingdom Bacillati; phylum Cyanobacteriota; class Cyanophyceae; order Chroococcales; family Microcystaceae; genus Microcystis; species Microcystis sp. LE19-41.2A. The sequence goes on from NZ_JAPZQJ010000080.1 coordinate 373, forward strand.
CGGCTAAAGTTATCGCCGGAATCCCCAGCAGAAAGGAAAATCGCGCCGCTACGGCCCTTTCTAAACCCATGAATAACCCGGCAGTTAAGGTGGACCCAGAACGAGATACCCCCGGTATTAGGGCTAAAGCTTGGGCTAATCCCATTAAAACCCCGTCTTTTTGTCGCAAAGTCTCAAAACTGCGTTTATGTTTCCCGATTTTTTCGGCCGTAGCTAAGAGTAAAGACATGACTATAGAGGCACAGGCGATCGCTGTCATGCTTCTCAGGGGGGAATTATCTAAATCGGGAATGAAAAGTTTCATTAACAAACCGAAGAAAACAATCGGAATTGTGCCTAGGATAATCCCCACGGCCAAACGAAAATCCTGGGAACGATAATCGGAACTAGCCACCGCTTTCACCATTCCTGTGGATATTTGCCTTAAATCCTGCCAAAAATAGGACAATACCGCCGCAATACTGCCCAATTGAATCACTGCCGTATAGGTGACACCGGGATCTCCCCAACCCAAAAAGACGGGAATCACTTTTAGATGAGCGGTACTGCTAATCGGCAAAAATTCCGTCACTCCCTGCACAAATCCCAAAAAAATCGCCTGTAACCAGTTAATTTTTGCCAGAGGTATGGCGCTAGTGGTTGATTGGGCAATGGCGGCGGGTGTAATCGCCAAAATCACCGTTATTATCGCTAGTCCTAGCCATTTATAGCTTTTTTTCAGGAAGGAAAACATCATTTTTCAGTAAAAAAAGGGGTTGGGTGTGGGGTGTGGGGTGTGGGGTGTGAGAGTTGGGGAAATTAACTAATCAATATTACTGCCTTTTGTCTATCTCAATAGCTTTTTTTCAGGAAGGAAAACATCATTTTTCAGTAAAAAAAGGGGTTGGGTGTAGGGTGTGGGGTGTGGGGTGTGGGGAGACCACTTCGTGCGCGTTGCGGGGGGAGATGGGGAAATTAACTAATCAATATTACTGCCTTTTGTCTATCTCAATGGAACGAGAGGACTCCCGTTAAACCGCGTAGCGGTTAACGGGAGATGAATCGCCACCAGAATAAAACTAACGCGGTAGGGTTTCCACTTTTGGGGAGTTTTGGTTCTCGACGTATTTTTTTAGTTGTTCGATGGTAACGCCGCCACAACTGGCCACGAAATAAGCTCCCGTCCAAAAATAGGGTTTGTTGTCGAAATACTTTGCCGCCAAATCCAGAAATTCCTTTCTAATTAAGCGACTACTAACTGTTTTAAGGTTAGCGATTAATTTGGATAAAGCGATGTCAGGTTTGTCATCGATAATCAGGTGAACGTAATCCGATTCACCGTTGAAATCAAGTAATGTGCTGTCCCATTTTGTGAGCGTTGATACAAAGATTTCTTTAAGTCGGGCTAAGATTTCATCGTTAATAGCAATGGCCGGTATTTGATGACGAATACGACGTGAGCGGTAAGTCTATAAACAGAGCGAAATCCATGATTGTAATCGGTTGACATATTAGGCAGTAAGTGTTACAATTCAATTGTACATCACGAAACGAACGACAGTGATAACGCTTACCTACCAGTACAAACTAAAGGTAAACAGACAACAGGAACAGGAGATAATCCACATTCTTGATGTTTGCAAAAGCGTTTATAATTACGCTCTTTCAGAACGGAAAGATTGGTTAAACTCTCGAAA